>JAYTUF010000866.1:0-14024 GCA_043744755.1 Anatilimnocola sp. | reverse complement strand
TGAATCGATCCCGAAGGGATCCAAGCCATTAGCCCCGGGTCGCTGCTCCAGCAGCGCACCCGGGGTTCAATCACGCCAAAGTATCATCGATCCCGAAGGGATCGCAGCAATCCGCATGGCAACGTGCTGCGATCCTTTCAGGATCGGGTTTCAATCCGCATCTTTCACCCCGGGTGCGCTGCCAAGGCAGCGACCCGGGGCTAATGGCTGTGATCCCTGCGGGATCGTCATACGGGGAATACAGCTCCATGGCGAACCGATTAAACTATCACCATGACTCCCGACCATCTTATGCAGGCCGTCGATACGCAACTAGCGCACGTCTGGATGGTCCGCGCTTTTCTCAAGCATAGCGAGGAAGCGGCCGAGGACGACGAGCTGGCCGAAGTGCATCGTGAGCTGTACGACTACATGCTCGCGCTGGGCGGTCCGCTGAAGGAGAACAACGTGGCGGAGTTTCTGCGACTGGCCCGTAAGAAGCTCGCGAGGTTAAAACGAGCCCGCGAATCGTTCGCGAATATTCAGCCGGAGATCTCGCAGCACACCAATTTTCAGATGGCGGCGCAATCGCTGACGGCTGCCGTGGCGGAAGTGGTGCGCCTGCTCGGAAGTGCTGACGCGGCGGAACGCAAGACCAGCGAGCCGGTAAATGGCGAATAATTCACGGTCAGAAATATTGTGCGCGATGTGCCAGCGCGGGGCCGGTTGATCTTGCAACGGGCGTGGGGGCCACTAAAATTGAATTGTGGGTTGCGCGCTCGATTGAGTCCGATCACGCGTCAGCCGAGTTGCATTTTCTGTGTGCCTGTAGACTGTGTGCCTGATGATCGCCGAGCTGTGCTTTGCCGAGCTTGTGCGTCACTGGCGGGGGAGGCTGCCTTGCTTACCGAAGACCAAGTTCAACGAAGCTTTCGCAATCTGTTCAAGACGAAAGATTTTCCGCCCGAAAACTTCGACAAGGCCGAAAATCTGCTGGATGAGTTGCGAGCCGAAAGCCCGCTCCGTCACCGCTTGAGCGTGGAGCTTGAAGAGCTGCGAAAGATGAGCACCGCGAAGGCGCGGTAGTTTGATTGGAGGCCCGCCGCTTCAGCCAGGAAGTGCGGCGGGTTAAATTTCTGGCCAATGGCCCGGGTTTCGCGCGGCACTTCCTGGCTGACGCGGCGGGCTACCTTGCTACCCCAGCGGTGCCTTGGGTTTTCGCAGCGTGAACCCTTCGGCAGACGTTCTCCGCACTCGAGGTTCCTCGATTCTGGCTGCCCCGCAACCGGTTCGCGCAGCAGCGGGCAAGTCCGCTTTGGCCATTCATCGCCATCAATTGTTACAAGCGGCTCACCGTGCGTAACCCCACCCTTAACCAAGTGAGCGAACGGCGCGTGCTTTTCGCTATCTTGTGTTAAAGGCGAGTAAAACCTGCCGGCGGAGCGCGATTTTGTAGGCTTTCGGGCGAATACCCGGCAACGGGCCTATTCTTGTGGGTAGACTTGCCATAGTCGGCTTTCGCTCCGCGAAAGCCGACTATGTTCAGCAACCTTGCGCGGGACGGTGATCTCCGATGCCAGACCTCGGCTTCATCCTGTGCGTATTGGCCTGTGTAATCATCGGTGTGACTGTCTGCGGACATGTCACATGGCTCGGCCTGGCCGCGATCTTCAATGCGATCTTTGGGACTCACAAAGACCAAGCTCGTCCGCAGCGCTGCCCCACTTGTGGACGAACGAGCCTGATTCACGGCCGTTGCTCGGTGTGCGGTGGCGTCCCCACGGTTTTGGTTTCGCAGCGGACGCACGACGACCTGCAAGCCGCCGCCCGGCAACTGCTGCGCTTGCAGCGTGGCGGTCACTTGTCGCTCGACCAATGCTGCTCGCTCCTCAAGGTGATTGAGGTAGATCTCGCAAAGTTCGGAACCACATTGCCGCCGGATGTTTGGCCAACGATCAGCAAGACCAGTCCGTTGACGGCTGCACCGCCGCCAGAGATTCAAACCGGCATTCAGTTCAAAGATCAAGCGGCAGACGCGGTGCCACTGAGTGCGCCCGCGCCGATTTTCAGCAGTGACCAACCGCTCGATGCAGTGGTGATCGAAGCGACCGCGGTGGACTCGCCGGAGGTTCAAACGCCGCCGGTTGCGATTCAAACCGACAATCCATTCGCGGCGCTCATTCAACCGAAAAAAGAGCCAGTCGCGCCACTGCCGCCAGTGCAGGTCACGCCGTCGCGCACGCTCGCCGACATGCTGCAAGGCTTCATGGAGGAAAGCAACATCCGCTGGGGCGAAGTGATTGCCGGGCTGGTAATTGTCATCAGTGCGATTGGCCTGGTGATCAGCTTGCGGGCGACGCTGGAGCGGATTCCTTATTTCCCCGCATTGTTGTTTCTGGTCTTCACCGTTTCGTTCCATGGCGCGGGCCTTTACACCTTGCGCCGCTGGAAGTTGCATGCGGTCAGTCGAGCCATTTTGATCATCGCGCTGCTACTCGTGCCGCTCAGCTTTAGCGCCGGCGTGGTCATGTCCGGCCCCAACGAAGCGCAGCGGCCGCTGACCGATCCGCTCTTAATCGCCGCGGTGCTGATTGGCTTGAGCGTCTTTGGCTGGGTCGCCTACACGGGGAGCAAAGAACTGGCGGGCGAAGGTGCGCTGCGGCTGACGACGGCGATTCTCGGCTGCTGTTTCTCGCAAGTGGTGATCAATCGCGGGGCCTTCAATGGCTTGCCGCTCAATGTTCTGACGTTGCTCGCGCTGTTCCCCGTGGCCTCATTCTTGATTGCCGCCATCGGGCAGATCTGGCGCGCGCAAGCTTGGCGGCGGATGTCGAGCCGGCGGATCGAACAGACGTTCTTAATCCTCGGAGTCAGCCTGTTCGCGCTCTTGCCACCGCTGGCGCTGCTCGTTTTCAAAATCGAACCGCGCTGGCAGACGTTCAAGCAACTCGCGCCGCTCTTGAGCCTGGTCTCGACCTGCGTGCTCACGCTGGGCCTGGTCGTGCATCGGCGGGCGTTAACAAAATCGCTGGCTACCTTTCGCACGGCGGGGACATCGATCGCGCTGCTCGGCGGCGCTTTGATCTTGCTAATGTGGGTTGTCGCCTGGCCGCAGCCGGAACTGATGCTCAACGTGACATTGCTTACCGGCGCACTGCTGCTCGCGATTGCCATCCGCACGGAAATGCCGGCGCTCCATGCCGCGGCCGTGAGCCTGCTGTCGCTGGCAGTGGTCATTGCCTTCTTTTGGATGCAGCAATTCGTCAGCGCGCAGTCGCCGACGAGTCTGCAATGGTTGCAAGCCACCCTGCTGGGCCGCACGAGTTTGCTGCTCACGCTGCTGGCCGCGGTCATTGGCTGCGGCGGCTTGTGGCACTTCCGCGAGCGACAACGCCGAATTGGCCTGGCCTACGTTGTCTCCGCGGCAGTCCTCAGCCTGCTCGGTCTGACGATTGCCGGCTGGTCGGGCTTCGCGCCGCTGCCGGCGCCCTGGACCGGCGATGGCGATCTCGCGGGACCGCTCTTCTTTTGCTACGCCATCGCGCTGTTCGCGATTGCCATCACGATTGCCAGCGAGCATGTTTTGTCCGCCGCGATGGCCCTGCTCTGGATCGCCTTGATTCAACTCCTGTCCGCGAACGACACGGCGCGCACGCTACTTTTCAATCTGCATCTGCTGCCCGAGCGGCCCGTGCTGATGGCGACGATCATCGAAGCGGTGACCTTGGCAGGGATGGCGCTCGTCCTCAGCAAACCGAGTTGGCAATTGATGGGCGACGAGTTTAAGAATTGGCAGACGTCCGATAAGTACCGCGGCCTCGTCTTGCCGCTGACCTATGGCGCTGCGGTGGCCGTGATTGCGGCGACGCCCTTCATCCTGTGGGTCTTGCCGGGCCGGTTTACCGTTCATGCAATTTATGCATTGCTCGCAACCAACGTCTGGGCCATTGTCTGCGTGGCGCGGCGGTGGCCGGAAGCGCTGGCGGCGACCCAAGCCATGGCCGCGGTCGCGATCGCCTTCGCGATTGCCGCGATTTGGACGCCCAGCACAGCCGATATCTACTGGTTCGCCCGCGGCGGACATTTGCAGGCGCAGTTGCTCGCGCTCGCAGGATCAGCAGCGGTTTGGAGCATCGTCCGGCGGTTCGCCAGGCCGGGCACGGTGCTGCACGATTTGTTGCATCCCAAGTTCCCCCCCTGCGACCATGTGCTGCTCGGCATCTCGGTGACGTTGCTTACGCTGCTCGCGGTTTCCTCGGCATTGCCAGGCATTGCCTGGGAACTGGGCATCGGGCAGGAATTACTAACGGCTGCCGATATTCCTTGGCTCGATTCAGCTCATCTATCGCGATTGGTATTGGGCCTGGGCGCTGTGCTGGTCGCGCTGACGATCGCGCTCGTGGATCGCGTGACTGGCTTAAAACTTTTTGGCCTATCGCTCGCAGGCTGGGCCGGTTTGTTTCTGCTCGCGCAGCTCTGGCAAGCGGAACAGGCCACGGCCTCCGCGGCTCGCTGGTGGTTTGTGCTGTATGGCGGTTTGCTGATGGGCCTGTTTGTCGCGCGTCGGCTGCTTGCGCGCGGGCTGCAAACGCAAAGCTGGTTGCACTGGCAAGACTTCGATCAACCGACACTGGAGACGTTCCGCTATCAACCGCTGTTGCTCGGCGTGCTGCCGATGCTGGTGCTGACGATCATTGCCGTCGCCCAACACGCGGCGGGAGTGCCGCTGCATAATCCACTGCCGAACTCATTCTTCGACCGCCTCGGTCCCACGGCCTCGTATGCGGGGCCGATGCTCATCGGCGT
Organism: Anatilimnocola sp.; assembly: GCA_043744755.1. Lineage (GTDB taxonomy): Bacteria > Planctomycetota > Planctomycetia > Pirellulales > Pirellulaceae > Anatilimnocola. The sequence continues at coordinate 9,239 of JAYTUF010000866.1, read as the reverse complement.
GACCATCTTCCTCGGTCTCGCGCTCGGACAACGCCAGCCGGCGTTTGCGTTAGGTGGCGGCCTGCTGTTTCAACTGGCCGCGAATCTGGCTTTCATTCTGCATGCCACGGGCAAAGTCCGCCCGCCGTCGCTCAATGCGGCGGAGTGTTTGCAGTGGAACACGATCGCCGCCGCGATCTACGCATTATTGTGGTTCGGTCTCGCCCAGTGGTTATTGCCGCGCGAAGAGAAGTCGGCGCCCGCGCGGCTCAAGCAGGATCAATGCTTCTTGGTACACGTCGCGCTCAGCACCTGGCTGGTCTTGGCCGTTGCGATCTGGGCTGCCGGAGGAATCATTTGCTTCCCCGATACGCTCTCCGCGGAGTTGCATTTCCTGGAGCAATGGTCAAACTTGATCGCGCTCGGATTGCTCGTCGCGCCGATCCTCGCCGCGCTGGGTGTTTCGCGCGCTACCCGCACCTGGCCCTGGGGCGGGAGCGCGGTGATCCTCATGCTGGTCATGGCGACACCACTGCTGGCGCTCCGCTGGGAACTGCTCCGCTGGCAACTGCTGCGTGGCCCAGGAACCTGGGCCGCGTATCACTTTCTCGAACTGGCCTGGTTGATTCTGGCTGTCGTCATTGCGAGCAGTTACGCCTGGCAGCAATGGACGCAGCGAGCGAGCGAAGTCCGTCCGGAACTACTCCCTCGTCGCGGCTTCGCGCCCCATCATGGGCTGGCTGCGGCTTTGTGTGGTTTGGTGATTGTTCTCGCGGTGCGCGGGAACTATGACGATCCGGCCCAGCCCTTCTTCTCCGCGGGCAGCACCGCCGGCGTGTGCGGGGCGCTGATCTTGCTGGGCCTGGCGCGGCGGAGTCAGCCTTATGCAATTGCTTCGCTCGTGGTCGCTCCGCTGGCGGCAGCGCTGCCGTGGTTCACCCCCGGGTTGACGTGGTGGGCCGGTTTGAACAACAGTGCGCTGCTCGTCTCCCTGAATGGCTGTTTGCTCGCGGCGATTCTGGTCGGCGGGTGGTGGCAGTTCATTGAGATCCGCACGCAGCGCCGTCTCTCGCAAACATTCTCACCCCGTTGGTTCGGCCCGCTCGCGGGGCACATCGCGATCTTAAGCGTGAGCCTGATTCTATTCATCGCCAGTCTCGCGTACTTGCTCTACTCCGGCAGCAACTGGTATCTCTCGGGCCTGAGCGCCTTTGACTGGGGACTCGTCGCGCTCGTCATGACGTGGGTGGTGCTGGGGATCGTCAATGTCGGTTCGCTCTGGGACCGCCGCGCGATTTTCATTTTTCCCATGTTGCTGGTCTGGGCCTGGATTGCCTGCGCTTTGGCGCTCGCGCCCTTGCATCAACGGCCGCTGCCGATGATTTGTTTGCATGCCCTCGCCACGGCGGGAGTCTTTGCCTTAGCAGGGCACCTGTGGAGCTTTGGCGCGAACTTGGCCGCGTGGGGCGAACGGGCCGGCATCAGCGATACCGTCGGAGGCCTGTCGCGGATCGATCGCTGGCTGCCGACGATCACACTCGTCGTCGGTCTGGCGATTTGCGGCCTGGAACTGCAGGGCATGTGGAACCTGCCGCAGCGCGAACATCGCGTCGCCATTGCGTTCGCGCCGGCGCTAATCGCGTATGCACTCGCTTGCCTGGCTCAATTGAAACGGCAAGATGTCTTTCAACTCACGGCGCTGCTGCTCGGCGGGTTGAGCTGCGTCTATCTCGGCTGGTCGGACTTGGATCCCGGTTGGACATTGACCGACTGGATGACGCGGGCCTTCCGCTTGCTGATGGTCCTCGCGGTGACGACGTTTGGCTACGGCCTCGTATTGCCGCGGTTTGTCTTGCATGCCGAGTCCTGGTTGCGGTCGTCGCAGCGGGCCGGTTATGTTTCTTCGGCGCTGGCCATCATCACCCTGGTTGGTCTGCTCGCGCTGGAAGTTTCGCTGTTCCAGCCGGGCCTTGGGGCGGGCGTTGAACCGGTCCAAGTGGCGGCCGTCGCGGTGTTATTGGTCTTGTTCATCGTCGGCCTGATTTCGCTGGCCCTCGCGCCGGGCGCGAGCGAACCGGCGGAACAACAGCGGCGAACCTGGTTCGTCTACGGAGCGCAATTGGTCGCCGGCCTGCTGTTCGCGCACCTCTATCTGTGCCAGCCCGGTTGGTTCGATGGAGTTTTGAAACCCTACTGGCCCTATGTCGTGATGGCGATTGCCTTCGGCGGCGTGGGTCTCGGCGAACTCTTTTGGCGATTGCGACTCCCCGTGCTCGCGGAACCGTTTCAGCGGACGGGTGCGTTCCTCCCCGTGCTGCCGATTTTGGGACTGTGGATAATTAGCAGCAAGAACGATTACGACTACACGCTACTACTGTTCTTCGCCGGCCTGATGTACTTGATCCTGAGCATGATCCGCAAATCGTGGCCAGCAGCCATCGCGGCCGCGGTCGCGGGGAACGGCGCGCTGTGGGCCCAGCTTGAGCAGTCGAACTGGGGCATCGTGCAGAACCCTCAGTTCTGGCTGATTCCGCCGGCGGTCTCAGTGCTTGTCGCTGCGCAGATCAATCGCCATCGCCTGAAGGAAGAAATGCTCTCGGCCATTCGGTATGGCGCACTGATCGTGATTTACGTCAGCTCAACGTTCGAGATATTCTTGCACCACGCAGACAAAAGTCTCTGGCCGCCCGTCATTCTGGCGCTGTTGTCATTGGCGGGTGCTTTGGCAGGAGTGCTGTTGCGAATCCGCGCGTTCTTATACCTGGGTGCGATCTTCACCCTGCTGGCGATGGTCAGCATGGTCTGGCACGCGGCCCGCGCCATCGAGCATGTCTGGCCCTGGTGGGCCTTCGGCATCGGCATGGGCATCGCCATCCTGACGCTTCTCGCCTTGTTCGAAAAGAACCGCCCGCAAGTCCAAGCCCTCGTGCTGCGGTTGCGGCAGTGGGATAAGTAGGCAGTGGGCCGAGAACTCGACGCATGAGCTCGGCGACGACGAACAATGATAGCGCCCCGCCAAGCCCGACGTTAGGCGCGGAACGCCCGAGGACTCGCTGCGCCGTCAAAATCAGTGGCACCAGGAGTTTGACCGGCAACATGCTGACGTGGCTCTCTACTTCCGCCTCTTCGTGGGACTCGAATGAAGCCTCAAGAGTTCATTGACTTCTCCGCTAACCTCGCGCTTCAAGCGACGTCATCGCCGGCGAAGTCGCGAACCGTCATCAGCCGTGCGTATTACGGCGCGTTTCATTTGGCGAGCGAACTCCTAATCCGCTTCGGCAAGAAGCCGACGGATCGACATGATGCGCACGAATGGCTACCGCGCATCCCGTGTGAGCCGGCACGCGGCGCTGGTCTGAATCTTGCGGATTTGTTCCAATCGCGCAAACGACGACGGAATCAGCCAAGAACGGTGCCGAAATCGGGTAAGATTCACCAGAGACGCGCGAACCACATTGCATTTCTCGCGTCTATTCCATCTTGGTTGGAATCAGTCCGGGATCATGGAAACCGCCGATGTACAACTGCCCGAAATTATGTGACGCTGCCATCGTTCGCTTCGCGCTCAAGTTTGACCTAATCAATGCGAACCTACTCGAATTAGCTTTCAAAGAGGACGAAGGATTAGCGGTAAACTTTGCCGAGACGGGCCAGCAGCTCATGGAGAATTGCGAAGCAGCGAAGCGATTTTCATGGTTTCACGAGGATCACAAGATCACCGCTGCGGTCCAAGGAAGTTGGCACGGTGAATATGATTGGGATGGTGACTGGGGCGGACAGTTCATTGAGTTGGAGTTGACGATCGAGCGAGACGATCCAGCAAAGTTTAGGGAGAACCCGCTGCAAGTGGATCCAGATCGTCTGTTGGAGCCGGCAAAGCCGCTACTTAATTGGGCGGAGCAGTTTCCTCGGGAAGTGACATCCACTGCGACTTTCATTGTGCCGTTCTCCCAACTTCCGGCCGCTGGATTCGTTCGGGAAGCAATGGCAGTCCGCACATCCGCCGGCGGTGAACGCCTGTCCTTGAACGGGGCCGAATGGTCATTTCGCGGATTTCCGGGCGACCGCATAGCCTGGTCCTATCATGACCAGAATCAATCCCTCCTTGGTTCGATCGTGCGAGTGTCGCAACGGACGATTGATTATCCTGACCTCTTGGTCGATGATTACTTCATAGCCACAGGCCGATTTCAACGAATCATCATCGAGAATCAAGGGAAGGAATAATGGTCGCACGCGTAATCGGCAATGACATCTTCTCTAACCTCTCTCGGACACGTTCGATTTCGAGAGCGGGGGTAAAGTTAACCGCTCCAGCGCCAGGCGACGTGCTTCGGAGTTTGGACAATATTGAGCTTTCCGAATACCGGATTCGCACCATTGTTCGCGAAGAGTTGGCGGCTGCACTGGCCGAAATCGCCGAGCTTCGAGCCGCGTTAACGAATACACTGAATCGGCTCAGTCTCGTCGAGTTTCAGAGAGCTACTCATACAACCCTCGCTCCCCTCTTTGCGCCGACTGCTCCTGTAATGGAGCTAGCGCGAACCCTGTGCGCCGAGATTTTCCCCGGTCCACTGACGATCGAAGTTGCTTGTGCTCCCGACGATCCATCAGCGCAGTGGTATGTATTCCATGTGTTCTGCGCACATGAAATGCACGATTGCCTGGACCGGGAGGCAAAGTTTGGCCTACGCTTGCACACTTCATTTCCGGAGGAAGCTGGTGATATTCGCCTAGCGGTGTCCTCGCCATGAAACCCGCCGAATTCATCGCGTTAGCAGGAACCTTGTCACTTCAGCTCGAGACGCCACGGGTCCGAACGTCGATCAGCCGTGCTTATTACGGTGCGTTTCATCTGGCGACCGAGTTCCTTGCCGACTTGGGCATGAGCGCGGGCAAAGACCACGATCTGCATAGACCATTGCTCGCCAGCCGACATCCATTGGCCGTTGAAGCAGGCAATTACTTGTCGGACTTGTACGATTTTCGCCGTCGTGCTGATTATCGTCTTGGTGACGCTGAAGTCGAGCAGCAAGCCCGCGCGATGTACTGCGTCGAGCGCGCGCGGCGCATCGAGTCGCTCCTCAAGCAATGCAGCGCCGAACCCGTTAGGTCCGAAATCAAGGCGGCGATAGAAACGTATCAACAGCAGTCTCGCCCTAAGACTCTTTAATAATTACCTGAGCGAGGCGATTGAAACTTCGCCTCGCTCTTCGTTCAGGCCACAAGAAGCATCCTGGGAGCTCTACCCCGCCATCTGCTTCAAAAAACCTTCCAGATGCTGGCTGCGATTCGGGTGTTGCAGTTTGCGGACAGCCTTCGCTTCGATCTGCCGGACGCGTTCGCGGGTGACTTTGAAGATGCGGCCGACTTCTTCCAGTGTGTAGTTATAGCCGTCTTGCAGGCCGTACCGCAGGCGGACGATTTCGCGTTCCCGCCAGGTGAGCGTCTTCAGGAGCTGCTCGATCTTCTCGCGGAGGATCGAATTGCTGGCGCAGAAGACGGGGTTGTCGCTGCTGTTGTCCTGAATGAACTCGCCGAAGCTCGAGTCCTCGCTGTCGCCGACCGGGCGATCGAGGCTCACCGGGTGCCGGCCGATGTCCATGATGCGGCGGACTTCTTCAATGGGCAGCTCGGTCTGCGCGGCGATTTCTTCCGTCGTCGCTTCGCGGCCCAGGTCCTGCTGCAGCGTCTTTTGAATGTTCCGCAGCTTGGAAAGAATATCGATCATATGAACCGGGATGCGAATCGTGCGGGCCTGATCGGCGATCGCGCGGGTGATCGCCTGGCGAATCCACCAGGTGGCATACGTGCTGAACTTAAAGCCGCGGCGATACTCATACTTATCCACCGCCCGCATCAAGCCCGTGTTCCCTTCCTGAATCAGATCGAGAAAACTCAGCCCGCGGTTGCGATACTTCTTGGCGATGCTCACCACCAGACGCAAATTGCCGCTGCTCAGATTCCGCTTCGCATCTTCATATTCCTGATGCTGGCGGCGGAAGTTGCGGCAGCGCTCGCGGAGCGAGCGCGGGCTTTCGAGCGTGATCCGCATCAGGTCGAACAATTCGCGCCGAAGGTCGGCCCGTTCATCGCGGCAGGTGACATCGCCGAGAATCGTCGCCAGCCGGGCTTGGATTTGATCCATTCGGCGGGAATAGCTTTCGAGCTGACCCATGTGCGGATGCACGCGGCGGGTCCGCAAGCTCATTTCTTCGGCCAGTTGCAGGCACTTCCGGCGACGACGGAGAAAGTTCCTCCGCGCGAGTTGGCGGGCTTCGCGAGTCGTGCTCTTGCGGACGAGCTTCGTAAAATCCTCGCGGTTGCGGTCCAGCAGGTTCTCGATCGTCCGCAGGTTGTGCGGCATGCGAGCGAGAATCTGTTCCTTGGCCAGTTGTTCCGTCAGTGAGACTTTGATCGTCCGATCGAAGGGCAACTCGCCTTTATAAACCTGCGTCAGAATTTTCACCGTCTCGCGCATCGCATAGTCGCAGCTCAGCAGCGTGCGGCGGAACCGCTTGCGGGTGACTTCGATCTTCTTGGCGAGCGAAATCTCTTCCGTCCGCGAGAGGAGTGGAATCTCGGACATCTGCGAAAGGTACAGCCGGATCGGATCGTTATTCAGCTTCGTCGGCGGCTCGGTCGATTTGTTCGCGAGGCAAGGCCCTTCCACTTCCTTGGGCTGAAACTTGAGAATGTCCCCCGGTCCCGGCGGTGCTTCGTCGAGCAACTCGATGCCCACTTCATCGATGGCCATGAGCAGGTTATCGAGCTTCTCGGGGTTGATGTCCTGATCGGGCAGATAGCCGTTGACATCGTCGTACGTGAGATAGCCCTGCGTCTTCCCCTTGGTCACGAGGGCTTGCAGGTCGCTTTCCAAATGACTCGGCATGTGGTTCTGGTTCATGTGCGCGTTCCTCCTTGAACGGATTTCCTTCATCCGGCCAGCGCTGCATTTCCCCCCTAGCGGGACAGCGCCACCGGTCGGTCAGTCGCTACCCTTCCGTGGGAGCAATCAGGCCTTGCTGACGGCGTTTGGCTTCGTAATTTTCGAGTAATGCATTGTGGACTTGGTCTTCATTCTCCTTTGTGCGAATTGAGTCAGTTTCCTGAATAAAGCGCTCGCGTTCCAAGATCAATCGCTGCTCATGGCCGCGGTGAATTTTTTGAAGTAAATGTCGCAACCTAGTCGGCGGATCGGAAATGGCTTTGCTGGCCTTGCGGTCGGCCACTTCGACCAACTGCACCAACAGGCTCTTGAGCTGCGGCTCTTCGATCTCGGCCAGCACCCGGCTGAAGTCGAGCGACTCGCCCGTTTCTTCCAGTTGCCGATAAGTGCGGAAAATAACCTTCGCCGCCTCGGCTGTCAGGTCCAATTCGCCCAGTTCCGAAAGCGCGGTGCAGGCTAGTTCGTGATGCGCGACCAGGATTTCGAGCAATTCGACTTCGTCCATCGAGATGGAAGCCAGTTGATACTCGGGCCGCTGCTGTTCGACGTTGGCAGAGGTCGATTGAGCCGACGAAAAGGTTCGCGCGGGCGTCTTCGCCGTGTGGACGAGTTCGTTGAAACGCTGCCGGACATCTTCTTCATTGAGCAAGAACTGCCGGGCCAGGCGCGCGAGCAACTGCTGCGTGCGCAGGCTCTTGGTATCGAGTCCGCCAGCAGCAGCGCCGCGGGCGAGCGTGGCCAGAATGTCTTCCAGAGCAACACTGGCCCGATGTGTTTCGCGGGCGATGTCGAGATCGCGGGTAGCGACCCGGATTTTGTGCTCGAGCGCATCGACAGCTTGTTCGCGCATCAGTTTCAAGAACGGCTCGCTGCCGCGCTCCAGCAAAAACTCCGCCGGATCGAGTTCGTCGGGCAATGTGAGAATCCGCAGATCAACGCCCGCGGACACGAACAGTTCGAGAATCTCGTTCGTCCGCGCTTGTCCGGCTTCATCGCCATCGAGCAACAGCGTGATGGTATCCGCGAATCGTCGCAGTACGGGAATATGTTTCTCACCAAGCGCGGTGCCCAGACAGGCGACGACATCATTGACGCCGAACTGATGGCAGAGAACCACATCGGTGTAGCCTTCCACAACCGTCAGATGCCGCGACTTGCGCGAGTCTTTGCTGGCGATGTCGAGGGCATACAGCTGTTCCCGCTTGCTGAACAACTTCGTCTCGCGGCTGTTGATGTACTTGCCACCCTTGTCCGTCGAATTCGGCAGCACCCGGCCGCCAAAGGCGATGGGGCGGGACTGCGTATCGCGGATGGGGAACATCACCCGGTTGCGGAAGCGATCGTAAACCGTGCCGCGCTCACTTTTGGCGACGACATCGATGGCTTCCAGGATGGCGGGCGAATGCGGTGTATTCCGACTTTTATCGAGCAGCCAGGTGAAATTATCGGGACAGAAACCAATGCGGAACTTCTCCACGCTGGCGGGCGTGATGCCGCGGTCTTCCAGATAGTTACGCGCGACTTCGGCGCCTTCGGCCTTGAGCAGGTACTCGTGAAATTGATTCTCTGCCCAAGCGGCGGCTTGCAGCAGAGCCACTTTGTCATCCGGGCTGCCGGGTGTGATGGGCCGTTGTTTTTGCTGCGTGAGGACAATCCCCGCGCGATCGGCCAGCAGTTGCAGGGCTTCGCGGAACTCGACCCCATCGTGCTGCATGACGAAGCTAAAAATGTCGCCGCCAATATTGCAGACCCAGCACTTCCAGATTTGCCGGTCTGGATTGACTTGCAGCGAAGGCTTGGAATCATTGTGCCACGGGCAAAGCGCGACAAAGCCACGGCCCTGACGGCGGAGATCGAGATACGAACCCACCAGATCGACAATGTCGATGGCTTGGCGGACTTCGTCTTTTGCCGTACCGAAACTCACGTCGCTAGACTCCTGCTGGGCAAGTTCGCCCGAGCATGTAGTTTAGCAGTCATCGTTGGGCTTGAGTATTTGCAAAAACCCAACAGTGACGGCGTCCATGCCATCGGCCCCGCGCTGAGTCGCGGCTTGCCGATAGTGTGCCTTCCTTAGCACGGCAGGAAATTCTAGCGCGAATGGCGTTTGCGATTCAACCCCAGTTTTTTCGGGAGCGACGTCTCAATGTCTTCGCGACCACGGGGCTCGTCCCCGTGGAGCGATCACTGAGCAGCTACCGAGCCGATCAATGATGGTCGCCAGTTATCCGTGTGATTACCTGGTAGCTGCCAAGTGAGCGCCCCACTGGGATAAACCCAGTGGTCGCGAGAACGCGGAAGTTATTTCATT
>JAYTUF010000865.1:0-3562 GCA_043744755.1 Anatilimnocola sp. | reverse complement strand
GCTCGGCAGGAGCCTCGCCCTCCCAAGTCATGAACCTCCCAAGTGATGAACCACCAATGGCTAAGCCTATTCATGAACAACACGAACAGCAAGCGCCGCTGTCGCTATCGGTCGCTGTCATCACGGTCAGTGATACACGGACCGAAGCGACCGACACCGGCGGGCAAACGGTGATCGACCATCTGCTGGTCGCGGGGCATTCTTTGCATTCCCGGCATATCCTTCGTGATGAGCCGGAGCCCATGCGACAACTGCTCCTTAGTCTTGCCGAACAAGCGGATGTGTCTGCGGTCTTGCTCACGGGGGGCACGGGCATCAGCAGTCGCGATCAGACGTTTGAAACCGTTTCGGCGTTGCTCGACAAGCAGCTGCCTGGTTATGGCGAGTTGTTTCGCCATCTGTCCTACGCCGAAATCGGCCCCGCTGCGATTCTCAGCCGGGCGACAGGCGGCGTGATGCGAGGCAAAGTCGTCCTCACCATGCCTGGTTCGCCGGCGGGCGTAAGATTAGCGATGGAGAAGATCATCGTGCCGCAACTGAGGCACCTGGTGCGTGAAGCAGGTCGGTGAAGCGTTACATTGTCGTCTTTCGCTCCGCGAAAGAACGTCCTTTCGCGGAGCGAAAGGCGACTATGAGGAGTTTTGCATGGATGATCGAGAAACCTGTTTGATTTACTTCCGCCGGGCGCTGGAGGAGCCACTCAGCGTGCCGCCTTGGTCGGAGTGGTGGGCGGCCAATGATGAGCTCGTGAGCGAGACGTTTTCGATGGTGGATTATGTTCGCCTGAAACACCGCAAGCTGCTCGGCGCCCAGCAGATTCTACAGATCGCCGGTGAATTGCCCCCCGATTATTCGCCGCGCAGCCCGCTCATTTCCGGATGTTGCTGTCGCTGCGGTGAACGCTTTGTGAACGATCCTGCCGCCGCAGCCGTGGGCGAAGTCAGATGCAAGGCCTGCGGCATCAAGTATCTCTTCGTGCATGGTCCTGAACCGGCAGAGTGATTACCGCTACAGCACTGGCCGGAGTCGCGGCCACGCTGGATAGCCAAATCACGTTTTCCGCGCGACTTCTTGGCCAGTGGCACGCGGGGTGTTGTCATCCCCCATCCTCGGCCGTCGCGTCAGTATCGCCAGCCCCAACACCGTCAGCGCCACTCCGGCCGTCAGCGCTGCCGACGCCGGTTCGCGAAAGATCAACACGCCCGTAATCGCCGCGAGCGCCGCTTGAGCTGCATTCAAGGCATTGGCATAGACCACGCTGGTGAGCTGCAGGCAGCGGGTCAGCGCGACGAACGCGGCGGCGTTGCATGCGCCCGCGAGCAGCATCATCGTTAGATCGCGGGGCGTGGTTTGCAGCATTCCGGACCAGCCGATGCGTTGAAAGGAAAGCAGCCCTAAACTAATTAGCCCCACGACCGAGACCGTGACCAGTGTGACCGGCAGCGTGGCCCCGCGCTGAATGCTGTAACGAATCACCACATTCAGCACCGAATAGGCCAGCCCGGCGAGGCAGGCCATCGTCACACCCACTGTCAATTGCCACGGGTCGGAACTGGCCGCAACGAACAATTGGGCCCGCGCTTCTTCCGCCCCCAGCGAGAGCACGGCGATTGCGAGCAGCAACACGCCCATCGCCACAGCGGCGGGAATGCTGACTGGTTCGTGCAGAAAGAGCCGGCTGAGCAGCGTGCTGCCGACAATCATGCCGCCCAGCGACAACGGCACCGTCAAGGCCAGGCCGATCTGTCCGAGAGCGGTTTGAAACGAGATATTCCCGCCTAGTTGCCCCACGAGCGACGTCACCGCAATTGCGAGCCAGATGCGCCAGGGCGGAAAACCATCGCCGCGACGTAGTGAAAGGACGAGCCAGGGCGCGATCAGCGAAGCCGTCGGCACCGCCTTCATCGCCGAAACCCAGATCGGGTCGCAATCGCTGACCGCGCGCAGAAAGCCGTTCGAGGCCGTGTAAATCACCGCTGATGCGAGGCCATAAAACGTGCCCCACCATTGCTCGTGCGAGAGTCGCGTTTGGGAAGTGTTATTGGGAAGCAGTTTCACAGCGGAGTGGTTTGCTGCGGGGAAATGGCCGTTTCACGCGTGGGAATCTGCATTGTAATGGATAGCAGCCTGGACGTGCGGGCTTAAAGAAGACGATGTATGTCACGCAATTCGACTAGAATCACGCGGTCACCTGCAGTACGATTGGGTGCGATTCATACCCGTCGCTCTTCAGACAACCGTGACTTTGATGAAAACAATTCTGTGCTCCCTGCTGATGCTCCTGAACGTGCCCTTGCTCGCTGCACTGCAGGCGCAGGAAGGTCCCGCCGCCCCAGTCGCCGCCTTGACGCCCGCCGAAGCCAAGGCTGCTTTGGAAGCCACCGGTTTTAAGGTCAGCGTGACGGGCATCGCGCTCCCCGCGGAAGCGGAGTTTGCCAAGCAGGTTCGCGATGTGCTCGTCATTCGCAAGAACTACCTCGCTGCGGAAAAGGAACTCGCGGCGGCGGAGTTAGAACTGGAACAAGTCAAGAACGCCATTACCGGGCTCAAAACCAAGGAAGTGGGACTGAATGCCGCCCTTGCCGGCATTCTGACCGTTGAACAAAACAACCAACTGGTGGGCGCTCTCGGCGCCATTGGTGGACAGATTGAATTGGGGATGCAGCAGCAGGAAAAATCCGCTGCCAAAGTCAAAACCGTTCGCGGCAAGTCGAACGAGGTCCGCGAGGCTTACGTCGAGAAGTTGCTCCTGCTCCGCTCCGAAGCCGAGAAGGTCGAACAGATCTGGTCGAAGGCTGCGGCGGATGCCAGGCACCAGGCGGCACTCGCCAAAGTGAACGACGTTCTGAAGAAAATGCTCACTCTCAAACCGACGGCGGTCTACACATCGGCGGAGCGTCAACTGGCCCAATACGAAGATAAAATTCTCTCGGAGAACATCAAACTGCGCGACGACGAAGATACGCTTTGGGCCAGCGTGGTCATTAATGGCAAACACACCAAAGAGATGGTGGTCGATTCGGGATCGACTTCGATCTCGCTTCCCTTCAACATGGCCAAGGAGATGGGGATTGAGGTTGTCAGCTCCGATACCAAGGTCCGTGTGGTGCTGGCCGACGGTCGCGAGGTGCCCGGCTATCTCAAAACACTCAGCAGTGTCCGCGTGGGCAAGTTTGTTGTGGAAGATGTCGAGTGCATTGTGCTTGACGAAGTCGCCATCAAAGCGACGCCGCTACTGGGCATGAGCTTTCTCGGCAACTTTAAGTTCGAAGTCGATAAGGCCCGCTCAATCTTGAAGATGGTGAAGATCGATTCGGAAACCGGCAGCGCGGCGAAGCGAGAACCGGCGGGGAAGAAGTAACCACGCGTCGCCTATGACTTTTGCTTGCGGCGCAGGATGAACACGGTATCCGAAATCACGTTGTCGAGTTTGAGCGGCTGGTCGATCTCATAACAAAAGTCATAGACATCGCACAATTCAAACTGCGGCACTTCGGCGAGCAGCGTGCGAAACTGGGCGGCAGTGTAGAGGCGGAACTCGAACTCGCTGGCGAGACGCAGT
>JAYTUF010000864.1:0-3565 GCA_043744755.1 Anatilimnocola sp. | reverse complement strand
AAATCGCGGCCGAGCTGCGTCATGACGACCACGCTGATGACGACGGCCACGGCCACGCTTGCCAGAATGGGCCCGGGATGCCGAACGCTGATGCGAATCGCAAAGCCGGCCACCCACTTCAAGAATCGCAGCAACAGGCCATCTTGCTCGTGATCCATGAACTTCGCGTTCGGCAGCAGCCAGTAAGAGAGGACGGGCGTGACCGTGAGCGAAACCACCAGCGAGGCAATGATCGAAACGATGTAGGCCACGCCGAGAGGAGTGAACAGCCGGCCCTCCATGCCGCCCAGGGCGAACAGCGGGATGAAAACGAGTACGACCAGAATCGTGCTGAAGACAATCGAGTTGCGGACTTCGCTGCTGGCTTCGTAGACCACGCGGAGAGCCGACTTGGGATTGGGGCTATGTTTGTTTTCTCGCAGCCGGCGAAAGATGTTTTCGACATCGACGATGGCGTCATCGACCAGTTCGCCAATGGCCACCGCGAGGCCGCCGAGAGTCATGGTGTTAATGGACAGGCCGAACCACTTGAAGATCAGGCCCGTCACCACGATTGAAAGGGGAATCGCGGTGAGCGTGATGAACGTGGTGCGGAAGTTGAGCAGGAACAGAAACAAGACAACCACGACGAGAATGCCGCCGACGGCCAGCGCTTCAATGACGTTGTGTATGCTCAGGTCGATGAATTCCTTTTGCTGATAGACCTGGGCGTTGATTCGCAGGTCCGGCGGCAACGATGGCTTCAGTTCGGCCAGCGCTTTCAAGACATTTGTCGTCAACAGGCGGGTATCGGCGCCGGGCTGCTTGGAGACAATGATCATCACCGCCGGCGCGGCATTGACGGCGGCGTCGCCCCGCTTTGCCTGCGCTCCCTCGCGAATGGTCGCTACTTGATTCAGCAAAATGGAGCGTTCGCTGGAAGACTTCACGACGACCTTTTCCAGTTCGCGCAGATCGCGCAGCCGGCCGAGCGAGCGGACGAGCAGTTCCTTGCCGCTTTCTTCCAGGTAGCCACCCGTGGCGTTGCTGTTGCTGCCGGCGACTGCCTTCTCGATCTCATCGAGTGTGACGCCGTACTTGAGCATCTGATCAGGGTGGGCCAGCACTTGAAACTGCTTGCGGCCGCCCCCCATCGTGGTCACCTGGGCAACGCCGGGGATGGTCAGCAGCCTTTGGCGAATAACCCAATCGGTTAACGTGCGAACCTCAATTGGATTCGTCTGATTGCCCTCGCTGGAAACGCCAATCTGAATCACTTGCCCCATGATCGAGGAAATCGGCGCCAGGTGCGGCGTCAATCCCTTCGGCAGACGATCTCCCGCGAGACCAATCTTCTCGGCAACAATTTGGCGATCGACGAAAATATCGGTGCCCCAGGCAAACTCGACATTGATCACGGAGAGGCCAACACCCGACGAACTGCGCACCGCTTGCACGCCGGTCGCGCCGTTCAGCGACGACTCAAGCGGGATGGTAATGAGCGATTCGACTTCTTCCGGCGCGAGGCCCGGGCATTCCGTCATGACCGTGACCCGCGGGCGGTTCAGGTCGGGGAAGACGTCGATGGGGAGGTGATACAGTTCGTAACTGCCGTAGACCGTGACGACGAGCGCCAGCGCAATCGTGATCGTGCGGTAGCGGAGCGCGAGTTTGATGATGGAGTTGAGCATGGGATTCCTTGTCGGCAGGCACACGTTGGAGTTCCGCGTTTACGCGGCGAATTCCGGCTGAAGCCGGGACTCCAACAAGTTGTCAATGACTATGTCCCGCGTGCGGATCGATGGCCCCGCCCGATTTGTTTTTGATGGCGACCTGTAACTGCTGAGCGCCGGCGAGGGCGACCAGATCGCCGGGGAACAGCGAGCCATCGTTGGCGATGACGACCTGTCGCAGATCGCGAAATTCCACATGCACGCTGCGGCGTTCCAGTTGGTTGCCATTGGGCGTGAAAACGTAAGTTTCGGAGCCATCCTGGGCCAGCGCCGCGAGTGGCAGCACTATCCGGTTGGGCAAGGTTTCTAGCGGGATCTCAAGTTGCACGCGCTGGCCGGGTCGATACTTCCAGGCAAAGAACCGCCGGCCATTCTCTCCCTTGGAATCGCGCTGTGGTTGATTGGGGAGCGTGACATAGAAGTCGAGCGTTCGCTTCGACGAATCGATTTTGGTCGCGAGATAGAGGACCCGCAGGTCTTCGATCACTTCGCGCCCACCGCCCTCCGTTTCGAGCACGGCCGTGACCGGCAATTCGTTATTGGCCGCGCGATTGATATCGGCCACATCGCGCTCGAAGGCTTCTCCTTCGATATACAACTCCGCATGATCGGCCAGCACGGCGAGCGTGCCGCCGGCTTCGATCTGTTGCCCCTGCGCGACCTTGATGCTTTGCACTTGAAAGACGGTGCCCGTGGGGGCCTTGCTGCCATCTTCGGTAACATCGGAAACCGTGACTGTAAGATCCTTGAACAGCTCGCGCTTGTCCACGATGCGATTGACTTGGGCTTCGGTCAGGCCATGCAAGAGCAGGGCTTGCCGCTTGGAACGGAGCACCGCTTCCTTTTTTTCCTGTTCATACTTTTGCTCGATCAGGCGCTTGCCGGGGATGGCGCCATCCGTGGCTAATTTTTCCAAGCGCACCAGCTCCTTGCCGATGATCTCCAGCTCTGACGCGGTTTGCAACAGATCGGCCTGCGATTGCACGAGTTCTTCGTGCGTCAGTCGCAAGTCGAACAACTTCCGCCCCGCTTCGAGCGCTTCGCCTTCGATGGGATAAATGCGAGTGATGATCCCGGTCAGCGGCGCGGTGACTTCGACCACCGACCGGCCGGGGCGTTCGACCACCATGCCCGGCACGCTGATGGACCTGGTGAAAGGCTGCAACTTAACGGGCTGAATGAGGTCGTCCGTCAGACCGATGTTCTTGCGGGCCTGGTGGCTGAGCTCGATGGCGTTCGGATTTCCGTGGGCCGCGTGGCCAGGCTCGGGTTCTTTAGGCTTGGCCGCTGCTGCATTGGTGAACGATGTGATCAACCGCTGCGCCGGCGGTTGCCACTGCGGATAGAACACGATGGCGAGCACCGCGCCGACCGCGGCGACGCCCGCGAGGAACCATTTCGTCCAAGAAGTGCGCGGCAACGCGGATTCAGGGTTGGGATGCGCCATGGAATGCGCCTTTGCAAGAAATATGCGTTGAAGAAGCCACCGAAGTTGCGGCGCAGGGATGCTGCGTGGTCGGATGGGTTTTCAGTTCAAGAAATGGCGCAGCGCCAGATGCCTGCGCACATGCGGCGGGTATTTGCCGCGCTCGTCGAATTCGCTGAAGTCGGAAAATGAAGGAGCACTGGTGACTCGCTCACTCGCCAGCACGGGCAGCAGCGCGACGTGTACCACCGGTGGAACTTCTAGCTGATCGGCGTGCAAATAGACGCACTGGGGATCGCTGCACTGTTCGGGCGCGGCGGGAACGGATTCCGAGGAAGTTTCTTGCCCATGCGAATGACTCGTGCAGAGCGAACAAATCGGAATCACCTCACCACCCGGTAGATCGGAAGAGACACGTCTGAACTCC
>JAYTUF010000863.1:0-14077 GCA_043744755.1 Anatilimnocola sp. | reverse complement strand
CCAAACCACAAACCGTTGATCAACCTCGCGCAGCGCCCATTCGGCGGCTGACGCTGTGGGATACGACTTCGATCATTGTGGGGATCATTATTGGCTCGACGATTTTCAAGCTCTCGCCGCTGATATCGCAATCGTCGGCGGCTTGGACCACTGCCACGCTGCAGCAGTGGCTCGGTTGGCCGGGGGCGACGGACGCGCCGGGAATGTACTGGGCTCAGATCATCGGCATTATCGCGATTTGGCTACTGGGGGGCGGAATCGCGCTGCTGGGCGCTCTCTGTTATGCGGAGTTGGCGACGGCGTTGCCGCAAGAAGGGGGCAACTATGTGTTCCTGACCGAAGCCTTTGGGCGCTCGACGGGGCTGGCGTTTGCGTGGACGGAGTTCTGGATTGTTCGGCCGGGGAACATCGGGGCGATTGCATTTGTCGCGGCGACGTTCGCGCTGCCGCTGCTGCCGACGAGTTTGAAGGGCCTGTTCTTTGGCAGACCTGAAGCGGTCCTCGCGGTGCTGTTCATTGCCGGGCTCACGGTCGTGAACTTGCTGGGCATTCAGATGGAGCGGTGGACGCAGAATTTGTTGACGGCGGCGAAGGTTGTTGGGCTGGGGTTGGTTGGAGTCGTGGCGCTGGTTTTGTTGGGCGGGGAGAGCACGCCGCAAGCGGGCGTGGCGAAATTGGGTGAGGGGGTTCCGATTGGATTGGCGTTTGTGTTTGTGATGTTTGCTTATGGTGGGTGGAGCGACATGCCGTATGTCGCGGCCGAGGTGCAAAACCCGCGGCAAAATTTGATGCGGGCGCTTTTGCTGGGGACGGGTTCGGTTCTGGCGATTTACCTGTTTCTGGTGCTGGCTGCCGTTCGGGGGCTGGGACTGGGCGGTTTTTATGCATCGCAAAACATCGCCAGCGATGTGTTGCAGCGGGCGTTTGGCCCGTGGGGTGATCGGGCGATTAGTTTGCTGGTCGTAATCTCTTGCCTGGGTTCGATCCACGGCATGCTCTTCACCGGCGCGAGGGTGTTTTACAAGTTAGGAAGCGAACATTCCCTATTCGCCTGGCTGGGGAAGTGGCAGGCCCGCGGCGAAGTGCCCGCCCGAGCGCTGCTGGTTCAGTCCGCGGTGACGATCGCCCTGGTGGCGATGTTCGGCGCCAATCCGGCCGCATTTGAACGGCTGGTCGTGTTCACGGGGCCGTTTTATTGGGGCTTTATCGGCCTGGTGACAATCGGCTTGATCGTGCTCCGGTCGCGCGGCCGACTGAGCGAGGATCGTTATCGGGTCCCGCTGTTTCCGCTGCCGCCGGTGCTGTTTTGCCTGGTCTGCGGCTGGATGGCGTATGCCGGCGTGCGATATGCGCTCTCGAAGCGTGAGTGGGAAGGCTTGTGGGCCGTGGGGGTGATTTTCGTTGGCGTCGTCGTGGTCGTCGTCGATGCATACTTGCTGAGAAGTTATGTTCGGAAGCGGACATAAAATATTATCCAATCCGCAACGAGTTATTTCGGCTGACTTTGTCAAGGCGGAAACAAGGGTGCCACAAGGGCGGGCATTGTCACACTAGGAAAAACAGGTGGCGTTTTTTTCGGAAACTTTCCCCTCCCGGGTGGAATGAGCATTGACAGCACGCCAGCATACCCCTTTAATTCCGCGCTAGGACTTATTGTCGCTGTCATGGATCGCTGGTCACGGATAACCAGCTTTGACAGGCGGACAGTTTTGTCTGGTTCGTCCGGTGAAGATCGCCGGGCACTCCAATGGATTTCTTTTCAAGCCAATTCGAGCGGGATGCAGGCGAGAGCCGCGGTGAGCGGACATTGCGCTTGTGCCGACGCGTCGAGTTCTTTGGCTGCGAATCGCGGCGTGTGCGATTCGGCGTCGGACGGCAAGGAGACCGTTCCGGCTGCTACTCAACTGGCTCCTGGGGACAACCCACGGTATGAACAGCTCCGATTGCGAGCAAACGTTGACGTCCGTCGATCTGGAGGAACCTCCGGGTAGTACGTACCGCAACACTTCCACTAGTTTCACCCTCACCCTCTCCCCACCACAGGCTAATTCGCAACTGACGCCCGTCGGCACTCGGTCGACCAGGGAAGTGCTGCCTGTTGAATCGCCGCCGCCCGCGGCATTCAATCGCCGTGCTCGAACGACGTCGCGGACCAAAGCGTTTCGCAAGCGGTTTTTCCCGGATGTGCCCGACCGCGATTGGAACGACTGGCGCTGGCAAACCCGCCATCGCATCCGTACGGCCGATAAGTTCGAGCAGATGCTGGAGCTTTCGGAAGCGGAACGAGACGGGCTGTCGAAGGGCGGCAACCTGCTCCCGGTCGGGATCACACCCTACTACATGAGCCTGCTGGATCAACGCGATCCTCTGCAGCCATTGCGGAAAACGGTCGTGCCGGTGCGGGATGAATTCATCCGCACGCCGGGCGAAGCCGACGATCCGCTGGGCGAAGATGGCCATAGCCCGGTGCCGGGGTTGGTCCATCGGTATCCCGATCGCGTGCTGCTGCTGGCGCTTGACTTCTGTTCGACCTATTGCCGCTACTGCACCCGCTCGCGCGTGGTGGGTCACGGCGAAATCATGCCGAACGAGAAGCGGCTGGAACAGGCCTTCGAGTACATTCGCAACACGCCGACGATTCGCGACTGCCTGATTTCGGGCGGTGATCCGCTGGCGCTCAGCGACGATAAGCTCGATTGGATCCTCGGCAAACTGCGCGAGATTCCCCACCTGGAGTTCATCCGCATCGGCACTAAGATGCCGGCCGTGCTGCCGCAACGGATCACGCCCAGCTTGTGCCGCGTGCTGAAGAAGCATCATCCGCTGTGGATGAGCATTCACTTCCTGCACGGCGAAGAATGCACGCCCGAAGCGTACCAGGCCTGTGCCCGGCTCGCCGATGCCGGCATTCCCCTCGGCGCTCAGACGGTCCTGCTCAAGGGGGTGAACGACAGCGTAGCCGTGATGAAGGACCTGTTTCATCGCCTGCTGATGATGCGCGTCCGGCCTTATTACATCTACCAGTGCGACCCGATCAGCGGCTCGGCCCACTTCCGCACCAGCGTGAGCAAGGGACTGGAGATTATCGAAGGCCTGCGCGGTCATACCACGGGTTACGCGGTGCCGACGTATGTCATCGATGCTCCCGGCGGCGGCGGCAAGATTCCGCTGCAGCCCAGTTACATCGTCGGCCGCGAAGGAGACGATCTGTTGCTGCGGAATTACGAGGGGCAGGTTTTTCGGTATCCGGATCCGGTGGGTTGACTTGGGGCAACTTTGCTACATGTCAGTCCGACTTCATTGAGTGATCTGGAAATAGAAGGCTATAATCAAATTGGATTGTAGCCTGTCCCATTTTGTGGAGTTGACCTAATGAATGCCCAGGCAATTCGGGATCTGATTCAGCGAAAACCATTTGTGCCGTTCGACCTCATTTTGTCGAGCGGCCAGATTGTCCATGTGCCGCACCCAGAGTGCGCGATTCTTTCCAAAAACGGGATGGTAGTCGCGTATCCTGACAATGATCGAATTGCAATTGTCGCCTACCTGCACATTGCAAGTGTCACGACCTCTTATCCGTCGTCGGCGGCGTAGTATCTTCTTATGTCCACCGAAGAATTCCTCTGCATCCGCTGTTCCCGGCACATGAAGACGTGTTGCCAGACGGCGGACATCTTCACGACGCTGGGCGACGTGCGGCGGATTGAAGAACACACCGGGCAGACGGGATTCACCGAGTTCCGCGGGCCGAACAACCCCGAGTATGCCGATCAGGATGACGACCCCGTCTGGCGGGACAACGTCTTTCGCCCCGACGGCACCCGGCGGGTCATGAAGAAACAAGTCAACGGCGACTGCAGGTTTTTGGGCACCGCCGGCTGCGTCCTACCGCTCGAAACCCGGCCGCTCATCTGCCGCATCTATCCATTCGATTACACGGCGGATGGGATTCTTGAAGAACTCTCTACCGGCTGTCCCACTGAACTTTTGCGGCCCGGTCAAGGCTTGATCGAAGCCCTCGATATGAAGCTTGAAGATGCAAAGCGCTGGCATCGGCAATTATACGACGAACTGCCGTTGGAGAATGTTGGAGTCCCGGCTTTAGCCGGTTCGAAAATCGCCGGCTGAAGCCGGAACTCCAACTTACTTCTTATTCTTCAAATTGACAAACGTCAGTTGCAACTGGCTCGTCGCCGCCGCCAGCAATTGCGATTCGTCGCTCGTCAGATTCCCCTTGGTCTTCCCTTCGAGCAGGGCCAGCGTATCGATGAAGTGCTTGGCCAGGTCGAGGTTCACTTCGGGCTTATTCGTGCGTGGATCGGCGATGAGGCCGAGGGCGACGCTGGCCTGCGTGGCGATGGTGGAGACCAGCACCGTGAAAGAGGCGGGCGGGATCTGCTGTTTGGATAGATCGTCGGGCATTTCTGGACTGCCTTGCTAACGCGGCGGGCTACCTAGGACGCACTGGCTTCCGCGATTCGCTCGCCTCGTTGCGAGTGACGTTCGATGGCGGCGTTCACGAAGCCAGCGAACAGCGAATGAGCCTGCGTTGGTTTGGATTTGAACTCAGGATGGAACTGCACGGCCAGGAACCACGGGTGTTCTGGAATTTCGACGATCTCGACCAGCTTGCCATCAGGACTGGAACCAGTCACCGTCAAGCCATGCGCGGCGAATTGTTGGCGGTAAGCATTGTTAAACTCATACCGGTGGCGATGTCGTTCCTGCACTTGTTCCTGGCCATAGCATTCGCGGGCATGGCTGTCTTCGACGAGCGCGGCCGGATGCGTGCCCAGCCGCATGGTGCCACCCTTGTCGATGATGTTCTTCTGATCGTCGAGCAAGCAGATGACCGGGTGCGGCGTGTCCTTGCTGAACTCCGTTGAATGAGCGCCGTCGAGATTCACGACATGCCGGGCGAACTCGATCACGGCGCATTGCATTCCCAGGCAGATGCCGAAGAACGGAATGCCCCGTTCGCGGGCGAAGCGAATTGCTTCGATCTTCCCTTCGATGCCCCGCTCGCCGAAGCCGCCGGGAACGAGGATGCCGTCGTAACCTTGCAGGAGGGCCGCCGCCCCTTCGCGCTCGATCTCTTCGCTTTGAATCCGCCCGATCCGAATCTGGGCCTGGTGATGCATGCCCGCGTGATCGATCGATTCATAAATCGATTTGTAAGCGTCCTTGTGTTCCGCATACTTGCCAACCACGGCGATACTGATCTCGTGCTTGGGATTCCGCAGCACATGCAGCAGGTTCCGCCAATCGTCCAGCACCGGATTCCCCGCCGGCAATTGCAGTCGCTTGACGATGAACTTATCCAAGCCGTGCTCGACCAGGCTCAGCGGCACTTCGTAGATCGAAAAATCCTTGTCCTTCTCTTCGATCACGGCTTCCAGCGGCACATTGCAGAACAGGGCAATCTTCTCGCGGTCCTCGCGCTCGATCGACCGCTCCGTCCGACAGATGAGAATATCCGGCTGAATGCCAATCTGCCGCAGCAGGCCTACCGAATACTGGGTGGGCTTGGTCTTCAGTTCGCCGGCCGCCTTGAGGTAAGGCACCAGCGTGAGGTGAATGTAGAGGCAATTCTCTTTGCCCACATCGAGAGCAAACTGGCGAATGGCTTCGAGAAAGGGCTGACTTTCGATATCGCCAACCGTGCCGCCGATTTCGGTGATGACGACATCCACCTCGGGCACGGCCAACTTCGCAATGCAGCTTTTGATCTCGTTGGTGATGTGCGGAATCACCTGTACGGTCTTGCCCAGAAACTCGCCCCGGCGTTCCTTGTTGATCACCGACAGATAAATCTGCCCGGTCGTGTAGTTCGAATCGCGGGTCAGCGGGCCGTGCGTGAACCGCTCGTAATGCCCCAGATCGAGATCGGTCTCGCTGCCGTCGTCGAGCACATAGACTTCGCCGTGCTGATAGGGGCTCATGGTGCCGGGATCGACGTTGATATACGGATCGAGCTTCTGCATCCGCACTCGCAGGCCGCGGCGCTCCAGCAACATGCCGATCGAAGCACTGGTCAGCCCCTTCCCCAGGGAACTGACCACGCCACCCGTCACAAAAATATGCTTCGTCATGTCAACGACATCCCAGCCCGAGAAAATCCTTCAGCTCAACGCTCAGGAGCATCTTACCAAACGGAGTGCGAGGCGGGAGGCGAGGGACGAGGGGCGGAAGTCAGGATTCAGAAAGTCAGGAGTCAATGCAACAATCACTTGTTCCGACTCCTGATCACCGACCCCCGACTATTTCGCTTCGGGCTTGTCACCGACGGGCTTCACTTCCGCCTTCTTCAAACGGGGCACCAATACGACGCGAACGTCCGTCCCCCTGGCCGGGATGTTTTCCGTGAATGCGTGGAACAGCAGGCCGCCGTTGGCATCGGTGCTGGCCACCGGCAGGTCGAGAGTGGCGGAGGGGAAGTTCGAGACGCAAATGAAGTCGCCACCGTTGGCTTGATAATGCAAGCGGCCCGTTGATTCATCTTTATAAAAGCCACTGCCGGCGAAGATCCAATCGTAGGCCATCGCCTTGCCGGTCTTGGCGTGCTTGATCATTTCCTGAGCCCGCACCTCTTTGCTCGTTCCATTGGCTTCCTTCCAGATTACAAAGATGTCAACCACTTCACCCGTCGCTGACTTATATTCTGGGTCGAACTTCACCGGCGTACCCGGTTTGGCGCCCAGGGCGAGCAGTCCGGCGTGAACTTCTTCCGGCAAGCAGTTGAGTGCGATGATCGATTCGTGTTCCTTCGTTCCCTTGGGACAGGCGAACATTTCGAGTTGCCCTTCGCGGAGGCAGATCTTGCCATCGACGACCACGGCTTTGCGCTTGGTATCGAGCCAGACGTCGTGCTTCTTCGAGAGTCGCACCATTCCTTCCGGCGGCTTCTCGGGTGCTTTCTCCGGCGATTTCTCAGGGATCGCTTCGTCCGTTTGAACCTTCTTGATCGGCTGTTCTGATTCCTGTCCGTTCACGCAGGCGGTGGCGATGAACAGAATTGCCCCGATCGTCAGCCACCAGCCGCCAGTTGTTAAGCATGTCATCAGAGTTGCTCCGAAAAGGATTGAATCGAACCAATCGCCCCGCGATGCTGGCGACATCGCATTGCCCGCCCAAGCTGTCTACAACGGCGTGCCCGATAGGCAATGAGGCCGCGAATTGCTACAACTGCCTCGCCTGCCCGGACTCGCTTGACTGGGTTTGCTTTATTGGGCAAGCCGATTATACACCTACGGCGTGTGCTCTGAGAATGGAAGACCCCACGAATCGGCCCACCTCAGATCGCGACGCGCCCTCACTACCCGGTGATGCCCTGGTAGCGGTCAGCGCTCCCGCTGCGCAGTTCGAGGCGCCATCGTCGCCGGCGAAGCCCCCGCGCCGCATCGACGACGGGTCCTGGCTGGCTGCCTGCGCTGCCGCCCAGCCGTGGCTGCCGCACACGCGAATCGCCGCAGGGAAAACGTCGCCCCTGCTGTGGGGCACCGGTGATCGGCTGACGGCAGAGGCCGTCGATCTGCAAACAAAACTCCATCGCGCGACGGTCGCTCAGCGTTGGAAGAATGAGCTGGCTCCAGCGCTCGATCAATTCTTGAGCGAGGTAGGTACTGCCGAAGGAGCTTCACCGGCTGCCGCTTTAGAAGCACTGGCTTGGGGTTACTTGCTCCCCACGATAGCCAGGCAGGACAAGTCCGAAACGGCGCCGCGGACCTTGCAGCAGTTGTTAACACTGGTCGATGCACCGCCACTGAGTGCATCACCGCTCAACGCGCTGACACAGTTATCGTTGCAAGTCGAATTGCCACTGCTGCTCGCTTGCTTCGCGCCCGATCCAAAATCAGCGAACTCACTTCGCAAAGGCGCGCTCGGCGCGGAAGCACGTTTGGCTGCGGCTTGGCTCGATCCCTTCGCGCTCCCCAAGCAGGAGCTGGCGACCGTGCTGCGCGCATGGTTAGCGACAATGGTTCGCGCGCAGGAGCTACTGCGGAACAGTGAGACGCAGTTCTCCGATTCCGCCCGCGAGCGGATCGAACGCCTCGCGCGGCATGTGCTCCGGCTGTCGCGTCCCGATGGGAGTTCGATCCTGCGCACGGCAGCGGGCTCGGCCAGTGATCGGGAATTTCTCACCGCTGTGGTTCTGGCAACGGACAGCACCCCCGCGATTGCCGCGCTGGCGCTCGGCAAGGGAACTGCCGATGCCAAGCCTATTAAAGGGATGCCGGCCGCGCCATTGTATTCACCGAAGTCGTTGCTCGCGGTGCTGCGGAATCGTTGGGCAGCGCCACAAACGCAGACGACCGTCGATTTCTCCGGTACACAAGTCTGGCTCGATCTCTCCTGCGGCAATCGCTCGCTGCTGCACGGCGCGTGGGACGTTGCCGTGAACGTGAATGGTCGGCCCGCCACGCCGCTTGGTCCGTGGACCGAAGTCTGTTGGCATTCCGACGCCGATTGCGATTATCTGGAGATCGAACAGAAGCTCAGCGGCGGTTGGCTGCTGCAACGGCATGTGCTGCTCACGCGGCGTGATGAATGCCTGCTGCTGGCCGATAGTCTGCTGAATGAAACAAAGCTCACGCCGATCGAGTTCACCGCGAGTGCTGCTTCCGCACCTAGACTTGAGTACGCAACGAGTCTGCAACTTTCGCCCGAGATTGCCTTCGTTCCACAGCAAGAATCGCGCGAAGGGCATTTGATCTCGGGTCGCAAGCCGCTCGCGCTGGTCATGCCGCTCGCCTTGCCCGAATGGCGGAAGCAACTCGTGGCGGGCGAACTGATAAGCCATGACGGCCGGCTGCAACATTCGCTGCGCGCTCAGGGGCGGAATTTGTTCGCGCCGCTGTGGCTGGATCTCAATCCGGGCCGGTTCAAGAATCAAACCACCTGGCGGCAGTTGACGGTTGGGGAGTCGTTGATTGTGCAGCCCCGCGAGGTGGCCGTGGGATACCGCGTGCAGGTACACTACTCGCAATGGCTGCTCTATCGTTCGCTGGCCTGGCGGGGGAATCGGACTGTTCTAGGCAAGAACTTCGCGACTGATCTCGCCTGCTGCCGGTTCCAGCCCAACGGCGAGACACAAGAGATTTTAGAAGTGCAATAGCTCTTACTCCCTCTCCTCGGTACTCGTGGTACTCCACGCAAATGCGGGGAGAGGGCTGGGGTGAGGGGCCGACCTGCAGGAAAGGCATAACCATGCGTAAAAACACCGTCAAAGAAAAACTCCATCGCGGCGAAGTCAGCTATGGCACCTGGCTGTCATTGGGGGATCTCTACGCCACACGCGTCCTCGCCCGCATGGGCTTCGATTGGCTCACGCTCGATATCGAGCACTCGGCCGTCGATTGGTCGCAGGCCGCGATGATCTTCGCCGCGGTGGCCGACGCCGGCTGCGTGCCGCTCGCCCGCGTGCCCGAGGGGAACCATCACCTGATCAAGCGCGTGCTCGATGCCGGCGCGTGGGGCATTGTCGTGCCGATGGTCGATACGGTGGAGCAGGCCAAAACGGCGATTGCGGCCGCCTATTATCCTCCGGTCGGCAATCGCAGCGTCGGCGGCGGCATGCACTCGATGAACTTCGGCGCGACGGCCGGCGATTACTACGCCCAGGCCAACGACAACATCCTCGTCGTGCTGCAAACCGAAAGCCCGCAAGGCGTGAAGAACGCCGAAGCGATCTACAGCTTGCCCGGCGTCGATGCGATCTTCATCGGCCCCAACGACCTGCGCTTTCAAATGCGGGCTCCCGACGGCACGTTCCCCACGGCCGAAGAACACGAAGCGGCTATCCAGCAAGTCATCCAGGCCGGCAAGAAGACCAAGTGCGCCACGGGCATCCACGCGATGGACCCCGATTCCGCCTTGCAGCGCGCCCAGCAGGGCATGCAATTCCTCGCCGTCGGCAGCGACCTGAGAATGATGACCCTCAAAGCCGAAGAAACCATTGGCAAGTTGTATCCAAACCAAGGGAAGAAGGATTTGGCGCGGTATTAAGTTTCCAAAGATTTAGTCGTTCGAAGCATCCGGACCCTCTCCCCTTCCCCTCTCCTCGGTACTCGTGGTACTCCACGCAAATACAGGGAGAGGGGCACGGAATGCGCAATAACTTCAGAGTTGACTACTCAATCTGATACGTCTGTCCCCGCAGCGTGATGAGCAGTTGTTCGTCGTTCTGCTGGGTGGCGAGCGCGGCGTTTTCGTCTTTCGTGTTGGCTTTCACGAGGGCGAAGTAGTCGTCGCTGAAGCGTTTGATCTTCTTGATCTTGGCCTGATCCTTTTCGGGATCGATCGACTGGGCATTGGCGGCGATCCAGAGTTTGCCCCGCTTGTAGAGCGTTTGGCTGCCGACGTTCTGCACGGAATCGGCGGCGACGACTTTATCGCCATCGATATCGCGATAGAAGTTCTGCCCCTGACCCTGCGCGGGAGAAGCGCCGCCGAAGCCACCGGCGCCGCCCGCAATACCGGGGCGTCCGGCGGGTGACGCAGGAGCGGGTCCCGACGCCGCCGTGCCGCGAGCGGCCAGGTCGTAGGCCCGCACGGTGTTCCCCGCCGTCGCTGCTTCTTGCAAAGCCTTCTTTTCAGAACGCTGAGCCACGCCCGATTTGCCTTCGGCTTCGCCCAATCGATCCACCAATCGGCGAGCATGTTCAAAATTCTCGCGAGTGGCAGCTAATTGTCCCGGCCGAGCCAGATCGTCAGCGAGGAAGGATGTGTAGGGCGTGAGGATGCCGTGCTTAGTCGCCAGCGCGATCAGTTCCTTCACCAGTTCATCGTTCTTGCCCTTCAGATCGATCTCATCGATGATCTCGCCCACGCGGCGCAAGGCCCACAGCTTTTCGACGAAGGCATAAGTCTGATCGTTGCTCTTTTCGATGAGCGTGGCGGGGAAGTCGTACTTCTTCTCATCGGCGCCAATCTTGCCGCTGATCGAGACCTTGGCATTGCCGGACTTCTTATAGCGGCCGACCATCACCAATTGCTCACCAGCGAACAGGTCGTAAACTTCCTTGGGATAAACGCGATTCACCGACGGGCCCGATTCGGTCGTGGCCGCATCGACTTCGACCTTCACGTTCAAACCGACCAGGATCGGCGAACTCATCTTGGCATACAACCGGCTGACGCTGGCTTCAATATTCTCATCGGGTCGCACATACTCGCTCTGACCGAAGTTATCCCGGCCGAGACGATCCAGCAGCCGGCTGTTCACGTCATAGCCCACGCCAAAGTTGATGATCCGCGCGCGAATCTTGTTGTTGGTCTTCGCGTTGGCGGCGATCTTGCCTTCATTGGTCTCGCCGGCGGTGGGCAGACCATCGGTGAGGAACAACACATAGTTGGGCCGCGTGTTGTCTTTGATCATGGCCAGCGCGGTGGTCATTGCGCCGTCGATGTTGGTGCTGCCGCCCGCATAAATCCCTTCGATGAAGCCCAGGGCCTGCTTGCGGGTCTCCTCGTCGAACTTTTGCAGTTCGGGTTTGAACGATTCGACGGCGGAGTCGTAGGCCACGATGTTAAACGTGTCTCCTTGCCGCAAGTTGTTCAGCACGAACTTGACGGCGTCTTTGGCTTGCTCAATTTTCTTGCCGCTCATGCTCCCCGAGCGATCGGCGACAATGATCACCGTCTTGTGAGGCCGGTCGGCGTTGTCGGTTTTGATCTCCGGACTGGCGAGCATCAGGAAGTATCCTTCCTCGCTCGACTCGGGCCGGTAACTGATCAGGCTCGCGCCGAGCTTGCCGTCGTTGGTGTCGAAGAACAGGCGGAAGTCGGTCGCGGGAATTGCATTGGTCGCTTCATACTTCACAATTGCGTGCTTGCTGTCGGGTCGCTTGACCTCGATGGCATAGGTTGGGCTGTAGACGCTCTTGATCTCCGACGTGGTCTCTATCGTGGCTTGAATCGAAACTTTCTCGACCGGCTGGCTGGTGTACTTGGCCGTCGAAAGGGGGAGCATGAAATCGGTGAGCTGATGATCTTTCCGCAGCAGTTGGCTGAACTTCAGCGTCACCTTCCGCTCGGCGCCGGGCGGCACGGGGAAGACGCTGGTCTGGAACATGCCGGTGCCGACCCATTCGAGCAAAGCTGGGTCTTGATTGCGACGGACATAGCCCTCATAGATTTCACGGGCTTTCTTCGCTTCCAGCAGCTTGGCTTCATATTCCTTGCCGTCCACCATGAAGGTCATCCGGTCGATGGCCCCTTCGTAGGGAATCGGAAAGACGAATTGCACCTGAGCCACCGCGCTGCCAGTGTTCACAAAGGTCTGGGCGACCTGCACCTGGGCGATCTGGTCGGTGATCTTGGCGTTGTAGGCCAGTTCCTTGATCTTGTACGAAACGACCGGCTGAGCAGGCGTCGGCCGCGGGGAAGGCCAGGGCTGAGGCCGCGGCAGCGGAACCGGGTGCGGATGATCGATAATGATCAGCACCCCCTGAGCCCAGGCAGCGGGGCTCCAGCCAACAGAAAGTGCGGCGGCGAGCGCCAGAAAAAACATCCAAAATGCCGATTGAGTTACCCGTTTCATTCCCCTGCTCCCCCTGGAAAAGCCCCTGCTGACCTGGACCAGTTGACAATTGGCCAGTTGATAACTGGAGTGTTTGGATAGATTGCGTAAAGCTGATTCGGCGGCAGCAGCATCAGCCTGAAGCAACAGCCGCCCGAAGTAACACAGCCCCATGAATACGACGATCCACCCCCGCTTGTAGTTTCAAGCATTTGCGGGAGATTGCAATTGGCTGTGACAGGAAGGTTACAAGATGCGCTAGAAGTAGCGAAACTCTTCCTGAGTCAGCGTCAAACCGTTTGGCAATACAATGGGCTGTTTGCGCTCCTGGCCGTCTACCGTGATGACCAAAGTGGCATCAGTGGTCGCCGTCTCGAAGCGATCGCGTAAGATGATCACGTTCGGCCCCACTTGCGCCAATCGCAGCGTGCGGTCGTCGATGAGGAGTCGCAAGGTAACGTCCGAGCTATAACGTTCGACGGGTGCTACTTGCATGATTGATCCTGCGGATGCGGAACGACGCTTGCAACTGTACATCAAGCAGCGCGAGCTCGCAATCTTAGCGGCGCTGGGTCATGGCCAAGACGGCAATGTTTGGCAAACTGACCGAAACTCTGCCATTAAGGTCCTGTTTCGTGAGGATAGTTATTTCAACGAATTGATCTGCTACGAGCGGCTGCAAGAACGCAATGTTTCCAAGGTTCGCGGTTGCACCATTCCCAGCGTGATTGACTTCGACGACGAGTTGCTGGTAGTTGAACTGACGATCGTGGAGCCTCCTTACATTCTCGATTTCGGCAAATGCAAAGTCGATTACCGCCATGACCACTCCGAGGATGCGATGGCCAGCTTGGACGAGAAGATCATTGACTGCTGGGGCGATGAAGACGCGGTCATCGTCCGATCAATCGTTCGCGTGCTCGCGGGTTATGGAATTTATTACCCTGATCCGAATCAGGGAAACATCAACCTGAAGAACTGGACGCCTCCCGTTTGGTAGCTTGCAACTTCAGTGCATCGCCTCGCCCGCTACCGATTTTTCTACTTATGCCGCTTGTGATCTGCCGATGATAAGCAGGATGACCTTTCTGCCCGCGCTGCTGGCGGTGATGTCACTCGGTCGATAGCTGCTTCTCTTCTCAAGCTGGCCTTCAGCAAAGCGCGTGGCTGCCATGCAAATTGAAACCTCTCGCTTCGGCGCGGTGATGATCGAAGCAGACGACATTCTGCTGTTTCCGCATGGCCTGATCGCTTTCGAGGACTGCCGGCATTGGGTGCTGCTCAGCGATGCCGAAAACGAGTCGCTGGGCTGGCTGCAAAGCGTCTCGCGGGCGGAAGTGGCCCTGCCGGTGATCAGCCCCCGGCGGTTCGTGCCCGGTTATCAAGTGCGAGTGGCGCGCACGCAAGTGGAACCGCTGGAACTCGCCCAGTTCGATCAGGCGTTTCTGCTGTCCGTCGTTAGCAAGGATGGGCCGTCGCTGACGGTGAATCTTAAGGCTCCGATCGTTGTGAATCTTGATCGCCGCCTCGGCCGGCAGGTGATTACGACCGACGAAC
>JAYTUF010000862.1:0-3566 GCA_043744755.1 Anatilimnocola sp. | reverse complement strand
CTCCCCGCGACGGCTCGGCAGGAGCCTCGCCCTCCCAGCTTCGGACCGACTCGCCCGCAGGGGAAGCGGCCCCTGAGACGCGTCGGGGCGCCCGTGTTTTCCCTGGCTGAGCTTAGGCAAAAACTTCCTTCACCGGTTCGCCGCCATCGACGATGCGGATGGGGCGGCCGATGTTGCTCATGTTTTCTTTGCTGGCGTCAATGCCCAGGCCGTAGCAGACGGTGCGGAGCATGTCGTTCACGTTGACCGGCCGGTCTTTGACCGATTCACCGGCAGCGTCGGTCTTGCCAATCACCTGGCCACCCTTCACGCCACCGCCGGCCAGGGCCATGTTGAAGGCCCGGGGGAAGTGATCGCGGCCGGCGCGGGGATTGATCCGCGGGGTGCGGCCGAACTCGCCCATCCAGAGGACGAGCGTGTTATCGAGCATGCCTTGCTGCTTGAGGTCTTCAATCAGAGCGGCGAAGGGTTGATCGAGTTGCCCGCACAGGCTGGTGGTCTTGGCGGCATTATCAAAGTGCGTATCCCAATTGCCGAGACTGACTTCGATGAACGTTACACCCGCTTGCACCAGGCGGCGAGCGAGCAAGCAGCCCTTGCCGAATTCCGAATCGCCGTAGAGCGTGCGGGTGGCGGCCGATTCTTGTTCAAGATTAAAGGCCTTCATCTGTGGGCTGAGGATCATGCGGGCGGCGCGGTCGTAGACCTTGCGATGATCGGCCACTTCTTGCGCGCTGCCGCTGGCCGCGTAATCTTGTTCCAACTTGCCGAGCAAACCGAGGCGGCGTTGATAACGGGCTTCCGGAGTTGGCAGCGAAGTGTTCTCGGGCGAGCGAGCCGCTGATTGCATCACGAAGGGATCAAAATCGACGCCGAGCAGCCCCGCGCTATCGCCGAAGCGACCAGCGCCGATGCGGACGAAGCTGGGAAGTTCGGCCGTATGATTGCCGATCTCGTGCGAGACGATCGAGCCGAGCGTCGGATACTTCACGCTGGCAGTGGGCAAGTAACCGGTGTGCATTAAATACGTCGCCCGCGGATGAGCGCCTTCGCGGCTGTTCATCGAGCGAATCAGACACACGTCGTTCATCACCGCGGCGGTCTTCGGCAGGCCGGCGGCAATTTCGATCCCCGGCACCGCAGTGCTGATCGCCTTGGTCTCGCCGCCGTTGGCATGACCCGGCTTGGGCGAGAAGGTTTCAAACTGGCTCGGCCCGCCTTGCATCCAGAGCAGGATGCAGGCCTTGCCTTGCTTCCGCAGATCGGCGGCGCTGGCGGTCATCTGGTCCGCCCAAGTCAGCCCACTTGCGGCCGCCGTGGTGCCGGCGATGGCTTTCAAAAAGTCGCGCCGTTGCAGTTGGCCACGGCTGGAGAATTTCAAGCTGGTCTGACGGTGGTATTGCATGGTCATAATTGCACTTGATGTGTGATTGGGTAGCCCGACGCGTAAGCGAGAAAGTATTTCGGAACGACTTTGCGGATGGGGAGTTGCCGCGCAGGCCGGCCCCTCACCCCAACCCTCTCCCCGGAGTACCGAGGAGAGGGAGTAAGACAAACATTACCGCCTGTACAAAAATTCCGTCGAATTCACCAGCGACCAGTGAATATCTTCAAAGGCCTCCGTGCGGTTCTTCAGTTCCGCGACGTGGGCCAGGCAGGTATCCACTTCTTTCTTGCTTGGTTCACGGGCCAGCGTTCGCAAGTAGAGTTCGCTGATCAGCACGCGGTCGTCCTTGATCTCGGTCAGCATCTTGCCCAAGCCCGTGCGACTCGTTTTGCCATCGAGCAATGAGGAAAACGTCGGCGAGTTCATCATCATGAGGGCTTGCGGAATGGTGCCGCTGACCTCATCCCGCCGTTCGCTGGGATCGTAACCAAACACCGTCGAGAACTGCTGCCGCGGACCACGATTGAACCGCGCTCCTGGGCCATAGGCACCGGCGCCGAAACTGGCCGGCTCCTTGGAACCCAAGGCGGAGAGCATGTTATCGAACAGTTGATCGGCTCGCAGTCGCTGCGGCACGTTCGAGACGAAGGCCGGTTGGTCGGGATTCCGCCGCGACTTGCTGATCCGTTGATAGGCTTGCGTGGCCATGATCGTTTCGTACAACCACTTCACATCGTAATTGGTGGCGGCGAAGGCCGTGGCCAGGTAATCCAGCGTCTGCGGCGCGTCGCATTGACGGTCCGGGCCGATGTCATCGACGGGTTCATAGAAACCTTCGCCCACGAGTTCCGACCAGAGGCGATTAACGAGCGCTTTGGCGAAGTACGGATTCTCCGGCTTGGTGATCCACTTGGCCAGCGTGCCGCGGCGTTCTTCATCGCGGACATTGCCGGCCAGTTTGTCGCCGGTGGCAAACAGCACCGGGGTCATCAGCGTGCCGCGGGCAGTGGGATCCTTCAGGTTGGGCATCCGATGTTCGGCGGAGCCGCGAACGCGATTGCCGTTGCGCTCCGTGGGGTCGTTGCCAAATTCGGTGACGGAAACGCTGATGCTGCGATTATCGGGCGTGAGAATGATCCGCGCAGCAACCCGCGGAAAGAACGCGGCCAATTCGTGAAACTGTTCCCGCTTCCAACGATCGGTGGGATGATCGTGGCACTGGGCACATTGAATCTGCACACCCAGAAAGATGCGGGAGATTTCCGCGACCGTCTCTTCGGGTTTGCCTTCCTGAGCAATGATGAGGGCCGTTTCGCCCTTCTCCATCCCGTCCCCTGAGGCCGTAATGAAAGCGGTCGCGACATCGCTCCAAGGCTTGTTCTGATTGAGCGAGTCTTTCAAGTATTCGGTCAGCGTGCCGGCAATGATCTGCGCCCGCTGCTCCGTCGCCCGGTACATGATCACGTCCTGCCAGTATTTCGACCAATTCTCACCGTACCGTGGATCGGCGAGCAACTTGCGGACGACCGCGCCCCGCTTGTCCGCTGCGGGATCAAGTGCAAAGGCGGTGATCTCGCCGACGGAGGGCAACCGCCCATGTAAGTCGAGGGTCACGCGGCGGAGATAGATTTCGTCATCCGTCAGCGGCGAGGGCTTAAGCTTCTCGCGATTCAAGCCACTTTCAGTGGCCAAAAGTTCATCAGCCTGGGCGGCGACGGCGGCAGGCTTTTCGGCGGCCCAGGCTGCCGAACAGACCAGCCCTGCCAGCAAGCTCAGGAGCCAAAAGGGGCGATGGCAACTCATGTGAGGTTCCCCAAAGTTAGTCGGTTGATTTTGTTTCAAGTGCGTTGTCAAGGCTTGGATTAGGGTAGCCACGGTCGCCAGACCGTGGGGATTCGACGTAGAAGTTATGCACCAACCCACGCTCTGGCGAGCGTGGCTACATCCCAATTCTTAGTCCTGACAACGCACTAGTATGTAAACCCTGCGGTAAGGCGGCGGTTTCGCGCTGGGTGGGTGAATTATTCGCGGCGCGATTACTATCGAGATCTTTTTGCAGCCCAGCCCCTCACCCCAACCCTGGTCTGATAAAAGGTTTTAATTGTTGGCAGTGATTGGCGTTGCGCGGTTTTGTTTGGTGCGTTTGGGTTTGGGGTTTGCTTCACGATACAGGAGTTGG
>JAYTUF010000861.1:0-14115 GCA_043744755.1 Anatilimnocola sp. | reverse complement strand
ACACCTGAGTTCATCACCAAATTCATCGTGCAAGAGACGATCGGCCCTTGTCTGCGAGAACGATTTCAAGTTCTGGCGCAGGAACTCAGCGTTGATCCTCTTGCTGCGCCTGAATCGCGCGACCGCGCGGGGTGGCGAACCTATCAACTGGGTCGCTGGGAAATTCTGAGCAAGTTGCGCGTCTGCGACCCCGCCTGTGGCAGTGGCGCTTTCTTGAATCAGGCGTTTGAGTACCTGGACGATCGCTATGCTGAAGTGGTGGGCGAGCTCGCCACCGTGGACGAGTCCCGAGCGGCCGAGTTGGAATTGCTGATCAACGAGACGATCCTGCATCAGAACCTGTTCGGCGTTGACCTCTCGCAAGAAGCCGTCGAAATCACGCGCCTCAGCCTCTGGATTCGCACCGCGGAGCGCGGCAAGACGCTCGCCGATTTGTCGCACAACATCCGGTGGGGCAACAGCGTCGTTTCCGATCCCGCGGTGCATCCCCAGGCCTTCGACTGGCAGAGTGCGTTTCCAGAGGTGTTTGAGGGTGGGGGCTTTGATGTGGTCGTTGGTAATCCACCGTATGTGAGACAAGAGTGGATTGCAGCATATAAGCCGCATTTGGAGGAATCGTTTCAAACGTTCGCAAGTGTCGCCGACCTCTTCGTGTATTTCTTCGAGCGCGGTTTACAACTTTTGCGCGCCGGCGGTCGCTTGGCCTTTATTACTTCGGGTAGCTGGGTCCGCGCGAATTTTGGCGGGCCATTGCGTAAGTACATTGCTGAGAATGCTGGCATTGAATCAATGATCGATTTCGGAGAGTTTCAGCCGTTCGCGGACGCCGAAATGATTCGCCCCTCAATTACGATTCTCCACAAACGGGAGCCGGGCGGCGAAATGAGGCTGTTCAAGTGGTTAACTGAAGGTCATCCGCCTGAGAACCTGTCGGACATAATCGCTTCTGCACCAAAGATGCGCACCGACCATCTCGGGCCAGATGCTTGGGAGTTGGATCCTGACGATGTGTTGGCACTGCGGAAGAAACTTGCTGAGGGCGGAATACCGCTGAAGGACATCGACCAAAGACCGCTGCTCTATGGAGTGAAAACCGGACTTAACGAGGTCTTCGTCATCACACAAGAATTACGTAATGAACTCATTAAGAAAGATGAACGAAGTGCGGACATTATCAAGCCGTTTGTTCAAGGCACCCACCTTCGGCCATGGTATTGTGAGCAATCGACCGAATACCTGATTCAAATTGAATCCAGTGGCAACCGTGATTGGCCATGGTCCAATTCCGGTGCGAAGGCAGAGGATGTCTTTCGCAAGGAGTTTCCCGCGGTTTTTGAACACCTCAATGCAAACCGTGCTTCTGCGATCAATCGCTCTGATCAGGGACAATTTTGGTGGGAGCTTCGTGCATGCGTTTACTGGGATGCCTTTATGGAACCCAAAATTGTTTGGCCAGATATAAGCAAGTTGCCCAGATTCAGTATGGACCTTTCGGCCCAAACGGTTGGAAATACAGCATATGTGATCCCGGGTGGTGATTATTTCCTGCTCGGCGTTTTATCGTCGTGGGCGACGTGGTTTTACATCAGTAAAACCGCTCAGCCGCTCCGATTGCGTGCTGGTCGTTGGCAGTATCGCCTTATCGCACAGTTCATGGAGCAGATTCCGATTCCCGACGCAAAGGCGGCGGATCGCAAGAAGATTGCGAAACTCGCGGAGGAATGCTGTCGTCTTGGCAAGGAGCGCTACGAGCTGCAGTCCCACGTTCAGCATCGGTTGTTCACCACGTTTGCCGAGAGTAATCTGCTCGGGCCGGTCGGCAAGCTGAACGAAAAGGCGGACGCGTGGTGGGAGCGTTCGCTGAATGAACTGGGGGCGGCGCTGAAGACGAGTTTCAAGCTGTCGGCCAATCCGTTCAAGAAGCCCCAGACGGCTGATCAGTGGGAGCCGTACCTGGCCGAGAAGCGCGCCGAAGTCGCGCGGCTGACGGCTGAACTCAGCAATGCCGAGGCGGAAATCAATGACCGCGTGTATCGGCTATTTGAGTTGACGCCGACCGAAATCGCGCTGTTGCAACGAGAAGTCGAACATTGATCCGAATCCGTTCGCGGGTGCCGATTGTGAACCGATGATCTACCGCCTGGGCAAGCTGGTAAACCTTCCCTGGCCGTCCCCTCCGACCTCGCATTGTGGTTAATAGATGATTGACAACTAATCACTACATGAGTAAAATATGCGCAGCGATTTTTGGCAATTTGAGTTGGCAATTGGGATGGTGCTGCGCTGTTGGGGCGCTTATCGGAGCGGCGGCGCATGGGGTTATCAGCCGCCACGCGCTAGCGTGCGGTTCCGTCGGCTGATGCCGGAGAGAACCGTGGGCTAGTGCTGGGCGGCGCGGTAGTGAGGGGTTATCATGGTGCCCTCGCCCGCAGCATGGCTGCAGGCTACGGGCTACGGGGCCCGGTGGCTGCGATGACTCGGTTCATTCTGCCACCGACCAATCCCCGCGGGCATTCGGTGGGCGGAGTTCGTAGCGTTTGATTTTGCGGTCGAGGGTGGAGCGTTCCACTCCCAGGATGGAGGCGGTGCGGCTTTTGTTCCAGTTGGTGGCGTTGAGGGTGGCGAGGATGTGGCGCTTTTCCAGGTCGTCAAGCGAGAGCGGCTCGAAGGCGGCTTTGACGGCGGGGACTTCGTTCGAG
Organism: Anatilimnocola sp.; assembly: GCA_043744755.1. Lineage (GTDB taxonomy): Bacteria > Planctomycetota > Planctomycetia > Pirellulales > Pirellulaceae > Anatilimnocola. The sequence goes on along the minus strand of JAYTUF010000861.1, from coordinate 11,416 downwards.
TCGGTCGTGGTGCCGAGACTGGAGAGGTTCAGGTCGTCCACGTCGATCAGGTCGGAGCGGGAGAGCACGACGGCCCGTTCGATGACGTTTTTCAACTCGCGGACGTTGCCCGGCCAGCGGTACTTTTGCATGTGCTCGGTGGCTTCGGGGGTGAAGCCTAGCAGCTTGCGGCCAGTTTCGGCGTTGAAGCGGTCGAGAAAATAGTGACCCAGTTCGAGGATGTCTTCCGGCCGTTTGCGGAGCGGGGGCACATAAATTTCGACGACGCGGAGGCGGAAGTACAGATCGCGGCGGAAGGTGCTGTCGGCGACGGCCCGTTCCAGGTCGCGATTGGTGGCCGCGATCACCCGCACATCGACCTTGATCGGCTGACTGCCGCCGACTCGTTCGAAGGGATGCCCTTCCAAGATGCGGAGGAATTTGGCTTGAATCTGCGGACTCATCTCACCGATTTCGTCGAGCATGATGGTGCCGCCGTGGGCTGCTTCGAACTTGCCGATCTTACGTTCGGTGGCGCCGGTGAAAGCGCCCCGCTCATGGCCGAAGAGTTCGCTTTCCAGCAGCGTCTCTGAAAGGGCAGCGCAGTTGATGCAGACGAAGGGACCCTTCTTGCGGGGACTGGCGAAGTGCATCGCCCGCGCGACGAGTTCCTTACCGACGCCGCTTTCGCCGCGGATCAGCACGGTCGCGCGACTGGGCGCGGCGCGGGCGATTTGTTGCTGCACGCTGTTGAGAACCAGGCTACTGCCGACGAGCTCGCTTTCCGCGCCCAGTTGCTTGCGGAGTTGCAGAATCTCGTTGCGGGTTTGATGCAGGTTCTCGGCCAGGTCTTGCTGCCGCTGCAAGTTCCGCAGCGCGAGGGCGAGATTCTCGGCGACGGCTAGGGTGAACTCGAGATCGTCGGGATCGGGCACGCGGGCGTCGTCGGTGGAATACAAGTGAATCAGTCCGATGACGCGTTTTTCCAAGCGGATCGGCGCACACATCACACTCGTCGCGTGGAATTCCCCTTTGCTATCCCGGAGGCCGAGTTGACTGTCTCCTTCGATGTTGCGAGCGAGAACTGCTTCGCCATCGCGCATCACGGTCGAGGCAAGGAAGCTGGACGGGCGATGATAGACAGGCTCGTGGTCGGTGCGCGACGCAACGATTTGCAGGTCGGTGGGATTGCCCAGGCCTTCGTGACCTCGCGGCAGGAGCAGCACCGCGCCGGCATCGACGTGCGTTCCTTCAAACAGGCCGTTGAGGGCGAGGTGGGCGACAGACGGGATATCGGGCTGGCTGGCGAGCTCGAACGCGAGGCGGCAGAGCTTGGCGGCGGCCTGACCGATGCGGGGAATCGGCAAGTCGCTGGCGGAACCGGGCCGGAGGTACCGCGTTTGGCCGCGGCGGTGGGTGATGTGCGTCGGTTCGTTGACCTCGTGGATGCTCGCCTCGGCGGCATCCATCACTTCGCCCGTATCAGCGATCAAGGTGCCCAAAATGGTTTCGTCGCCCATCTGCGGCGGCACGGTCAGGACGCTGGCGTGGTCGGGATCGGGGAAGGCGTGGGTCAGGTCATGGACGTAACCGAGTTGGCAGTTAGCGATGCGGACGATGTCGCCCGGTGCGAGGGTATTGTCGCCGCGGACCTGTTTGCCGTTGATAAATGTGCCATTGCGGCTGTCCAGATCACGCAGCATCCACTCGCCGCGGTTGAGGAAGACCTCGACGTGGTTCCGGCTGCAGCGTTCGTCCTTGATGACGATTTGATTGGTTCCCGCCCGGCCGACGGTCACGGTCCGGCCTGGAACCAGACGAAAAACGTCGGTCCATTTCGAGCCCTCGCGGATGACCAGATAGGCAAGCATCGGCAGAAAACGGGGGTGCTTGAAGGCGTGCGGGAAGAAAAGAAACTGCAACGGCCATCAGACCTTACGTTAACTTGTGGGGCGGGCGAGAAGCAAGTGGCGGCGCATTTCTGAATGTAATCTGGTAGCAGTCTGAGGAATTCTTGCCCGCGGCTTGCCGCAAACGCGATACTTCGTGGATACTTCGGGGTTTGAAGCATTACGGGGGATCGGTCAACCTAAAGTCCCTTACTTTTTGTCATCTTTTTCGAGTTCCATTCGGGAGTGGTTAGCAATGAAGTTCCAATTGGGTGCGCTGGCGGTGGGCATGGTGGCGCTTTTGGGCGCGTCGCAAATGGCATTTGGTCAGGGAGGCCGCGGCGGGCCAGGGGGCGGCGGCCCGCGCATGAGCGAGCTGCTCCGCGATGATAAAGTGAAGGCGGAGCTCAATCTTGTGCCCGATCAAGAAGCGAAATTGACGGCAGTTGGCGAGAAAATCCGCGATTCCATGCGTGACGCTTTCCGCGGCTTTCAGGATCTCAGCGAAGACGAACGGAATGCCAAGTTTGAAGAATTCCGCACCAACGCTCAGAAGGAATATGAAGCCGTTTTGCTGCCTCAGCAGCGTGAACGGCTGAAGCAGTTGATGGTGCAGGCGTCGTCAACATCAGGTCGCAGTCCCGGCGGTATCAACGATACGCTGGCCAAGGAACTGGGCATCACCGATGCTCAGAAAGAAGAATTGCAAAAGAAGGCTGATGAAGTTCGCGCCGAACTCCAAAAGAAAATTGCCAAGCTTAGCGAAGAATCGCGCACCGAGATTCTCAGCGTGTTGACGGCCGAACAACGGGCCAAGCTGGCGAAGTTGATGGGACCCAAGTTTGAATTCACCCCGCAGCAATTTGGTGGTGGCGGACCGGGTGGCCAGGGTGGTCGCGGTGCCCCGGGCGGACGTCCTGCTCCGCTGGCCCAGCCGGCCGATGGCAACTGATTGGGCTGATTGATATTGAAATTGAAAGTCGTTCGAGGGGCAGCCCCTCACCCCAACCCTCTCCCCGGAGTACCGAGGAGAGGGAGTAAGATTGTATGAAGTACTTACGGCCGGTTTTGGGTTGATTTCGATCAGCTCCAAACCGGCTCTTTTTTCGGATTTGGCATAAACTGAACCGTTGCCAACAAAACCCGGGAGGGGAAGCCGGGGTACGATCAGGTGTGCCGCAGCGATTCAGCTTGGGGTCTGGTTGCTGGGTAGCTTATGATGAGAGCTTAAGTCAGATGGGCAAGAGTGCCCATCCTACCTGAACATTTCCCTCCCTCAGCGAACGCATCTGGAACACGATGGAAGCCGGTGAAATTCTGCTCCGCCGCGGATTGATCGATCAGCGGCAGCTTGCTCAGTCGCGTCAACAAGCCAACGGTCACGGCGATGGCATTCGCCTGATTGAATCCGTCGTGCAGATGGGCTTTGTCACCGAAGAGGCTGCGCTCCGCGCGGTCGGTGACGAAGTCGGCATCGATTTCATCGATCTGAGAGATGCGGACGTCGATCTGTCGTTGTTGAAGACTTTTCCGCTCCGGTTGATCCACCGGCAAACGCTCTTTCCCATCCGGCGCGATAGCGGGCAGTTGTTGGTGGCGACTAGCAACCCATTCGATCTATATCCGCTCGACGAAGTTTCGGCGGCGACTGGCTTTTCCGTCATGCCGGTGCTCGCGTCGCGGCTGGAAATTTCCAAGCTGATCAAGCGGCACTTGGGGGTCGGCAGCGAAACGGTCGATGGCCTGGTGGCCCAGGCGGTGAAGGACGAAGACGACGGCATCGAGCTCTTGAGCGAAATCGACACCGACGGCAGCGAGCTTTCCGAGATGGCCCAAGAGGCCTCGGTCGTTCGCCTAGTGAACGAGATTCTGCTGGAAGCGATTGAAACGCGGGCCAGCGACGTGCATATCGAATCGCAGCCTTCGGGCGTGGTCATTCGCTACCGCATCGACGGCATGTTGCAAACGCAACCCGTGCCGCCGGAGATTAATCGTTTTCAATCGGCCATCATCAGCCGGTTGAAGATCATGTCGCGGCTGAACATTGCCGAGAAGCGCCTGCCGCAAGACGGCCGCATGAAGTTGAAGGTTTCCGGCCGCGAGGTCGATATCCGCGTGTCGATCATCCCCATGATTCACGGCGAAGGCCTGGTCATGCGCGTGCTCGATAAGGGTGCGATGAAGTTCGACCTGCGGCAGATCGGCATGGAGCAGGATACCTACGAAAACTACCGCAAGATGATCGACCTGCCACACGGCATCGTCCTCGTCACAGGGCCGACCGGTTCCGGCAAAACGACGACGCTGTATAGCTCGCTGCTGGAAATCAATACGCCCGACGTGAAGATCATCACGACGGAAGACCCGGTAGAATATCAGCTTGAAGGCATCAACCAGATTCAGGTTCATACCAAGATTGGCCTGACGTTCGGTCACTCATTGCGGTCCATTCTGCGGCATGACCCCGACATTGTCCTCGTCGGCGAAATCCGCGATCTGGAGACGGCCGAGAACGCGATTCAGGCCTCGCTCACGGGGCACTTAGTGTTCAGCACGCTGCACACCAATGATGCCGCTAGTGCTTACACGCGGTTGGTCGATATGGGCGTCGAACCGTTTCTCGTGGCGAGCACGGTGGAAGCGGTAATGGCTCAGCGGTTGCTGCGGCGGCTCTGTGCGGTTTGCAAGAAACCACTGAATCTGACGACGGATGATGCGCCGGAAGATTTCCCCTGGGCGAGCTTGCCGGGCAAGACCGTGTATGGCCCCACGGGCTGCCGTGAGTGCCGCAACACCGGTTATCGCGGCCGGCTTGGCATTTATGAGTTGCTGGTCACCACCAATGACATCCGCCAACTGGCCCACGACCGGGTCAGTAGCTGGAAGATTGTCGAAGCGGCCACTGCGTTGGGAATGCTCACGCTGCGGCAGGATGGCTGGCGAAAGGTGCTGGCCGGTGTTTCAAGTATCGAAGAAGTCGTTCGTAACGCGAAAGCCGATTTTAGCATGTTGATGAAGAGGTGAATCCTTACTCCCTCGCCCCGGTACTCGTGGTACTCCGCGGAACGACGGGGAGAGGGGTTGTGCGGCAGAGAATCCCCGCTTCAAGATCGAACTAAAAGGGGTTCGTGTTTAAGATAGAAGCTGAGTACTGAAGCCAAGTCTAACTGCTGATCAGCCCCTCACCCCAACCCTCTCCCCGGAGTACCGAGGAGAGGGAGTTCGTCAAATTGCCTTCGACCCTGACCCCTGACCTCCTGATCCGCCATGCCTGATTTCGCCTATACCGCTCGCACCATGTCTGGTGAAAAAGTCACCGGCCTGATTGCTGCGCAGTCGGAACGCGAAGCCATTTCGCTGCTCGCGGGCAAGACGTTGTTTCCGCTGCAAGTGAGCGTGGGAAAGAATTATCTGGCCCCGGGCGCCAACCTGCGGGTTCGCGGCAATGTGATGGCCACGGTCTACACCCAGATGGCCGCGTTGCTCCGCAGCGGTGTGCCGCTGTTGCGGTCGCTCTCCGTGCTGCGGGATCAAACATCGAACAAGAATCTCAAGTCGATCCTGTCGGAAGTGCATCATAAGGTCGAAGACGGCATGTCGATGGCCGACGCGATGCAGCGCTTCCCCAAAGCCTTCAGTGAGATGGCCATCAACATGGTCCGCGCCGGCCAGGAAGGCGGCTTTTTGGAAGACGCCTTGGAACGGGTCGCCAGCTTCACTGAATTGCAAGAAGAACTGAAGGGCCGGACGCTGAGTGCGATTGCCTATCCAGTGATCCTGGGAACGGTGGGCACGCTGGTCGTCACCGGGCTGATTGTGTTTTTCGTCCCCAAGTTCGCGGTGATGTTTGACAAATTGCGCGAACGAGGTGAATTGCCCTGGGTCACCGATGCCTTGTTGAACTTCAGCAGTTTTTGCCGCCAGTGGGGTTGGCTAGTATTGGTTGCCGCGGCGGTGGCGGGTATTTTCGTCTATCTGCGACTGCAAACGGAAGAAGGTCGCCTGACCAGCGATCGCCTCAAACTGAAAATGCCCATCGGGGGTCGCATCTTCCAAGCCTTTGCCGTCGCCCGCTTTTGCCGCGTGTTAGGCACGTTGCTGCATAACGGTGTGCCGATTTTGAAAGCCCTCGAAATCAGTCGCGACGCTTCCGGCAATCGGGTGATCTCGCAAGCGGTGGCAGCGGCCGCTCAGAATATCTCGTCCGGTCAAACCTTGGCTCAGCCTCTCGCGGCCAGTGGCCACTTCCCTAAAATGGTGGTGGAGATGATTGCCGTCGCGGAAGAGTCTAATTCGCTCGATAAAGTCTTGGTCGATATGGCCGATGGTCTGGAACGGCGGACATCCCGTGAACTGGATTTGCTGGTCAAGCTGCTCGAACCTCTTATGCTGGTGATTTTGGCCTTCGTTGTGCTGGTCGTGGTGATTGCCCTATTGGTGCCTATCATCAAGATGAGCAGTGCTTTAGGTTAATATCGTCGCCTTTCGCTCCGCGAAAGGACGTGCTTTCGCGGAGCGCGAGCCGACGATGCGCGACAATTGAGAATTTCGGGCAGGAAGCAGTTTTTCGATCACCCAGACCGATACTGCCAGGCCTATTGAGGGTTGAATAGTTAGGTTTTCAGTTTTTTCAAAAGGAAGTCGGGATATGCGTTCCTCTCGTACATCGCGGGCACTTCAGCGTCGTCGTGGTTTCACGCTGATTGAAATCTTGCTGGTGCTGGGCATTTTGGTGATTCTGGGCGGCATCGTCGGCGTGTCCGTGCTGAAAATGCAACAAACAGCCTTCGAACGGGCTGCCAAAACACAATTGCACTCGTTTGAAGCGGCGATCACTGCCTATCAACTCGATGTCGGCCAGGTTCCGACCGAAGGGGCCGGTTTCGATGCACTCGTCAATGTCCCCCCGGATTTGACGAATCAGACGAAGTGGAAAGGTCCCTACTTCAACAAGAGCATTCCAGCCGATCCGTGGGATCAGCCCTATGTCTACGAGTGGCTGTCGGCCGACTCCTACCGCATCTATTCCGCCGGACCCGACAAGACGCCGCAGACGGACGACGATATCAATCTTTAAGACCGCTGGGTGACGCATGATGGCCGGCAGCAGACGCTACGCCGCAGGTTGCAGGCGGCCGATCAGGGGCCGCGGGGCCTATGGTGCGTTCTCGCTGCTGGAAATGATGATCGTGCTGGTCATTCTGGTGGTCGCCGCGGCAGTGGCCATGCCCGCCGTGCAAGGTTCGCTCCGCTCGCAGCGGCTGAAAAGCGCCGCTGATACGCTGCGGATCGAATGGTCGCGGGCTCATGTAAAAGCGATGAAGACCGGCCGGATTCAGGTCTTTCGCTATGAAATGGGTGGCAGCCAATTCTCCATCCAGCCCTGGATCGCTGCCGACGAAGCGACTGAAACTGGCCCCGATTCGCTGCCCACGGGTAACGGCTCAGCCCCTGGGATAGAAAATCCGCTGGATGACTTCGAGACCAAGTCTCTCTCGGACGGAATCACTTTCGCCGGCGGCGATGCGAAGTTTGAAACGCGGGCCTACGAAGTGGAAGACTTCCTACAGCAAAGCACCGCGGGTGAAGGCGTGCAGTGGTCCCGCCCCGTGTTGTTCTATCCCGATGGTTCGGCTTCGGACGCGTTCGTCATCGTGGCCGACGACAAGCAAACCGCTTATCGCATTCAACTGCGAGGGCTCACTGGCACCAGCTATGTGGGTGAGTCGCAAAAGCTGGAAGACTTGCTGGCTGCCATTCAGCCCGGACAGGTGATGCCATGAAGGCTGCCAACTGTTTGAATCAGCGTTTGAATCAGCGTTTACGTCATCGCTCGAATCTTGGACTTTCGTTGCTGGAAGTGATGCTGGCTCTGGCCATCCTGGGGGGCGCGCTGGCTGTGCTGGGGCAACTCGTGCGGATCGGCTCGTTGTCGGCAGCGGCCGCTCGCGATTCGGCCACGGCTCAGTTGCTGGCCGAAAGCAAGATGGCCGAGATCGCCAGCGGCATCGTTCTGTCGGAGAATCAGTTTCAACAGCCAATGGATGACGAAGGGGAGTGGCTGTGTTCGGTCGAAACGGAAGAGATCGATCAGCAGGGGCTGCTCGCGGTGCGAGTCACGGTCGAGCAGAATTTTGAAGTTAATTCCAAGCCAATGACGTTCTCGCTGACCCGCTGGATTGTCGATCCCGAAGTGGATGCCGCCGCCCGACTCGCAACCGCGGAGATCAAAAAATCGGCCGGCGCGAACGCCAATCAAGGGCAGGCTGCCAGTGGTCAGCCGTCCGCCGCATCGGCCCTCAGTGCTTTGCAGGGTGGCGGGCTAGGCGCGGGTGGCGGAGGTCTCGGCGGTGCAGGCGGCGCTGGAGGTGGTGGATTGCCGGGCGGTGGCTTCCCTGGCGGCGGCGGCTTTCCTGGTGGCGGTGGACCAGGCGGCGGCGGAGGAGGATTCCCAGGTGGCGGGCCCGGTGGTGGCCAACCAGGTGGTGGTGGACCTCGCGGCGGTGGCGGTCAGCCAGGCGGTGGGGGTGGTCAGGGCGGCCCTCGCGGCGGTGGTGCCCAAGGTGGTGGCGGCCAAAGTGGTGGCGGCCAAGGCGGAACACGCGGGGGCGGCGCTGGACAGCCAGGTGGTGGCACACGAGGAGGCTCCGGTGGACGCTAAGTCAATTCCTGCATTTCCCGCACAGCAGCGCAGCGGCGTCACCCTGCTCGAGCTCGTCCTCGCTCTCGGCCTCTCGACGATCGTCATGGGCCTGATCGCGATGGCGATCAATTTGAATTACAAGATGTTCGATGTGAAGCGGACGAACGTCGAAGAGGCGCAGCTTGCCCGCTCCCTCTTGCGCCACATTGCCGACGATATTCGCGCTGCCGTGCAACACATGCCGCCTGATCTCAGCGGTTTGGAGACGGTCGCCGGCAATTCGCAAAACGCCAGTTCGATGCTCGGCGGCTCGGGGGCGATGGGCGCGCTTGGCGGCCTCACGGGAGGTCAGACGGGCGGTCAAACTGGGGGCGGCACGGGAACGGGCCAGCAAAACACCGCGCAAACTGGTGGAGCAGGCGCCGGCGGCACGGGTGGCGGGGGAGCGAACACCGGCGGGGGCACGGGCAGCACGACTCCCAAGACCGGTTCCACGAACATGACTACCACCGGTGGCGTGAATCCGCAAACCGAGCAGGCCACTTCCACCTACGGCGAAGAGCAAGCGGGCGGCATCATCGGCGTATTTGGCAGCAGCACGGAGTTGCAACTCGATATCAGCCGGCTGCCGCGGATCGATCAATATCAGGCCGAGATGGATCCCAATAGCCTGCTGGGCGTCGTCGATATTCCCAGCGATATGAAGACTGTCTCTTATTATCTTCGTCCCGAAGAGGGCATGGTCAGCGTCAGTCTCGAGGGTCGCGGCCGGGGGCTGATGCGCCGCGTGCTGGATCGCGCGGTCTCCACCTATGCGGAAGAAAACGGCAATACACTTGGTGCTTTGGGTGAAACTGAACTGCTGGCCGAGGAGGTTGTGGGACTGGAGTTCATGTACTTCGACGGTGCCAGTTGGGCCAGCGAATGGGATTCATCCGAAATGCAGGGCTTGCCCGTCGCGATTGAAATCACACTGGTGATGCAATCGCAGGGCGATCAGTCGACTCGCTCATCGTCGCTCAATCCGCTCGCGGGTATGGCAAGCGGGACTGAAGAAGAGGCCGAGGAAAAGATCTACACGCTGACGGTAAACTTGCCAACGGCTTCACCCTTCGAGGAGAAACCAGCGCCGGGTAGCGAAGAAGATACCGCCCTTTCGCAAACCGGCGCGCTCGATACCTCGGGCAATGCAGCCGCGGCAGGTCTGGCCGGCGGATTGCCAGGCGGCGCTGGAGGCTTGCCCGGCCTCGGCGGACTAGGTGGCCAAGGGGCGGGCGGGCTAGGTGGCGGTCAGCCAGGGGGCGGACCCCGCGGGGGAGGCGGACAGCCAGGTGGTGGACAACAGGGTGGTGGCCAACAGGGCGGCGGTACCCGTGGCGGCGGTGGTAATACTGGTGGTAGCCCGCGCGGTGGAGGTGGCCAAGGCGGAGGAAATCCGGGCGGCGGCAACCAGGGCGGCGGTACACGCGGTGGCTCCAGCGGCGGAGGTGGCCGTGGCCGCTAAGTCTCGTTGGCGCTTGCGAATCAAGCGGGGCCTGGTGCTGATCATCGTGCTTGTGGTGATCATGTTCCTGGCTCTCGGCGCCTATTCATTCACGGACCTGATGCTCACCCATCAAGAGTCCGCACAGCTCATGGGCCGGCAAGTGCAGACGAGGCTGCTCGTCGATTCCGGCATTGAATCGACTCGCCTGTTCCTTTCGCAAGACAAAGTGGCGCAGCTCGAAGCCGGCGGCGTGTTTAATAATGTCGCACGCTTCAAAGGGCTGACGATTGTCGCCGATGATGACCCGCGCGAACGGGCCAGCGTCTGCATCCTCTCGCCCAATCTTAATGACGACGGCAATCTGGCTGGCCTGCGTTACGGGCTGGAAGATGAATCGACGCGACTCAACCTGAACACGCTGCTCGTGCTCGAAGCGCAGCAAGAAGGCGCGGCTACGCAACTGCTCATGGGCTTGCCCGGCCTGACCGAAGAAATTGCCGATGCGATTCTCGATTGGATCGATCCCGACGACGAACCCCGGATGCTCGGCGCCGAAGTGGATCACTATTCAGGCCTTAGTCCCGCCTATCGTCCCAAGAACGGCCCGCTCGACACGGTCGAGGAACTGATGCTCGTCCGCGGCATGTCTCCCGAGTTGCTGTTCGGGGCTGATGTAAATCGCAATGGCACTCTCGATCCGCACGAAGGTGGCGGTAGCGGTTCTTCCAGCGCCTCGGACCGCGGCTGGAGCGCTTATTTCACGCTGCATAGTCTCGAAACCAATTTGCAAGAGAACGGTCAGCCGCGAGTTTATGTGAATGGCAACGATGTGAATTTGCTGTCCGAAGGTCTGACCGAGGCGGGGCTGCCCGCCGATTGGGTGGCGTTCATCGTCGCCTATCGGCAGAATGGCCCGAATGCCGCGGCTGGCACCGCGAGCATGCCCGCCAGTAACCTGCAACTCGATTTGACGAAGCCGGTCCGCGTGCCTCTCGTGCAGTTGCTCGACCTGGTGGACGCCCGCATTCGGGTGACGATCGGCGGACAATCGCAAGTGATTGCTTCTCCCTTCAGCGGCGGCCTGGGCGGCGGCATGGCTCTCTGGCTTCCCAAGCTGATGGATGCCTGCACTATCAATCCTGCCATTACCATTCCCGGCCGGATCAATATCAATCAGGCGCCCGCCCACATCCTCAAGGGCATTCCCGGGATGACGGACGAAATCATCACCGAGATTCTCTCCCGCCGTGAATATGAACCGAAGGCCGAAGATGCGAACAAACGGCACGAGACCTGGATCATGGCCGAGGGGATCGTCACGGCGGCCGAGATGCGGAGCCTGATGCCGTTCATTTGTGCGGGCGGCGATGTTTATCGGGCGCAAGTGGTGGGCTATTACCAGAGCGGCGAGGCGTCGTC
>JAYTUF010000860.1:0-14205 GCA_043744755.1 Anatilimnocola sp. | reverse complement strand
TCAACACGCAGCTCACGGCTCCGCGGGAGCGTCGCCCTCCCGGATCGTGCTGGCGTGATCCGAACCGGCGAGACGATGAATTGTAGTTAACAAGTGCTTGACAACTAATCAGTAGATGCGTATCATTTGTGCTTCTATCTTTGGCAATTTAAGTTGGCGTAGAACTGCAGCTTTCGTTTTGAGAAGGCTGCGGTTGCCCTCGCACAAACAGCTGGCTGCCTGCTATGGAGCCTCCACCCGGATGAGTTATTATCAGATGTTGTCACAAAATCGTTGGAAAGTGATGATAATGTTTCGATAAAGTATTGTCTGACAAAGGCTTGGGAACGATCAGATGAGGGCGAACAAGCGGTGAGAATCTGTTATCACGGGGCTGCGTTCTGTAATCGCGACGCCGCCGCTCGCTGACGCTCGCGGTCATCACGCGGAGCGTGATGAGTACTAGGGGTTTCCGCTAAAGGGGGGTGTCCATAAATGGGGGTCATGGACGGACAATGTTATGCGTATTTCCCGTGTTTCCGAGCAATGTAGGTCCAAACAGGGGCGCGATTGATGGACGTTTGCTGCTGTACGCTGCCCGCGACTCCTGCCTACTGCCCTTCCGCCTGGCAGCGTTACAATGGTCGGCGTGTGACTTCAGGTCGTTCCCCGCAGTCTCTGATTCCTTGCTTCGAAAGAACCCTTCCCATGACACCTACTGAAAAAGCTCAAGCCCTGGGCATCACGTTTACGGAACAGCCGGCCGGGTATCTCAACCTGTGCATCAAGACGGGCAACCTGCTGATGACCTCGGGCCACGTCAGCGACACCAAGGGCGTGCTGGGAACCGGGTTGTCGGTGGATGAAGGCTACAAGGCGGCCCGCGAGTGTGCCGTGAAGATTCTCCGCTCGGTGCATCAGGCCCACGGGACGCTGAATGGCCTCAAGGTGCTGAAGGTGCTGGGCTGCGTTTATTCGGCCTCGACTTTCACCGACCAGCACCTGGTGATTAACGGGGCGTCGGACCTGTTCCACGAGATCTTCGGCAAGACGACTGACGGCTATCACGCCCGCTCCGCCCTCGGCTTCGCGGCGCTGCCCACGGGCGCTGCGGTGGAAGTGGAAGCGATTTTTGAGATCAAGGGCTAGACTGCGGGACTGATTACGAAAGACCGACGATGTACGTCCCTACTGCCTTTCAAGTTGACGACCCGGTACAGCTCGCGCGGTTCATGGCCGAGCATAGTTTTGCGGCGGTCGTCACACAGCATGAAAGCGTTCCGTTCGCGAGTCACTTGCCGCTGCTATACGACGGCGCGGCAGGACCACGGGGCACGCTCTTCGGCCACATGGCTCGCGCGAATCCTCAATGGCGAGCAGCGGATTATCAGCCCGACGGCATTCCCGTGCTGGCCATCTTCAGCGGCCCGCATACCTATATCTCACCCACCTGGTATGCGGAACCCAACACGGTGCCGACGTGGAACTACGTCGCGGTGCATGCCACCGGCCGCTTGAGAATAATGAAGGATGCAGGTGATTTGCTCGAATTGCTTCGAAGCACCGTCAACAATTATGAAGCGAATCTTCCGCAGCCTTGGATCTTGGAAGATCAGTCTCCAGCCTTCATCGGCAAGCTCTTAGCGAGCATCGTCGGCTTTGAGATTGAGGTCGAGCGTTTAGAAGGGAAGTGGAAGCTCAATCAGAATCAGACTGAGGCGCGGCGCGAGCGGGTGATTGCGGCCCTGCGAAACTCGCCTCGCGATGACGACCAGGCGGTAGCAAAAATCATGGAAGCGAGTTAGCCTCGCCTTGAATGCACAGGCTTGAGGTTACCAAAGTGTCTTAACAGGGTACTGCGAAAAGATGGCATCGCTCGTAATTAGAATCATGCCATCAACGAAGGCCTGCGCGGCGAGAATGCGGTCAAATGGGTCTTTATGGACCAGCGGAAGCCGACTCAATGCGATGGCATGTTCAGACCGAATTGGAAGTTCTCGAAGACTGTTGGTTAATTGTTCCGCAACGATTTCCTCCAAAGGGGCTCGCAGGCTAAGCTTGCCGAGCGCAACTTTGATTTGGATTTCCCAGATACTAGCGGGACTAAACCATGAATCATTGCCGGGATCGCTGATCGCCTGCCTGACGGTTGCTGATAGTCTGGCAGAGGCACTGTCGAGCCAAATGAGCGCGTGAGTATCCAGCAGGAATTTCATTACCTATTACTTACTTAGTTGGCCAGACTTCTTCAGGCAGTGGATCGTCGAACTCTGGCCCCATCACGAATGCGCCGGGATGCAGGTCCATCACTGGAGCGCGGCGTTGAGTGAACGGGACCAGTTTGGCTTTCGCGGTCCCTTGATCCGTTAGCACAACCTCATGCCCCGCATTCGCCATAGCAATGGCCTCATTCAATCGGGCGGGCAGGTCGTGAATATCAACGTCGGTGCGCATTGGTAAGTCTCCGACGTTATTCTACACGGAAGCGGTGCGAAGGTCTTTACTTCGTCAACTTCTTCAGTTCCGTCTCAACCTCGCTGGCGTGGATGTTGCGGTTGATGACGCGGCCTTGCTTGTCGATCAGCAACATCGTGGGGAGCGACAGGATGCCCATTTCGTTGGCGATGCGGCTCTCCAAGCCACCTTCATCATAGACTTGCGGCCAGGCGAGCTTCTTGGTGGCGATGAAAGTTTTGGCGGTCGCGATTTCATTGTCGAGATTCACGCCGACGGGGACGAATTCCTTGCCGTAGCGATTTTGCATGGTGGCGATGAGGGCCATGTCTTGTTTGCAGGGCTCGCACCAGGTGGCCCAGTAATGGACCAGAACGACCTTGCCGCGATAGGCCGTCAGATCGAATTTGCGGCCATCAACGGTACTCCCTTGCAGCGACATTTGCTGCCCCACCGATTCCAGGCGGCGTTTGGCGCCGACCGCTTTCTTGGCCATGTCGGTGCTGCCGAAATCTTTGACGATGCGGCCGAACCACTCCAGGGCCTTCTCTTCCTTGCCCGAGAACTCATAGCCGATGGCCAGTTGCAACATGGCTTCGGCCGCATCAGGACTGGAGGCGTATTGAGTGACGAAGGCTTCCAGGTTGTTCATCCAAGTGGTGTTGATCTTTTCGAAGTTCGGGTCCTTGGCCTGTAGGCTGAGGTTGTACTCGGCAGACATCTGACGGAACTCAACAAAGGGAACGAGTTCCTTGAGCTTGGCATCTTGCTTGATGGTCTCCAGCAAGGTTTCGAGCCGTTTGACGCCGCCAACATAAGTGCCCGATTGCACCGCGGCGGAGGCGGTTTCGGCGTATTGACGAATCCAGATCGAGCGATCTTCGCCCGTCGTGACGCGAACCAGTTGATCAAGCACATCGCACCGAGCGGCGTTCAGCTTGGTTACTTCCGTGGGTGCCGTCGCAGTGGCCAGGGCTTTGTCCACCTTGGTCAATTCAGCGATTTGCTTCTGCACTTCGGGACTGACGCCGCGATTTTCCGGGGCTTCTTCGCCCGTGCCGCGGCGTTCGGGTTCGGCTTGAAAGAAGTAGCCGACCACGCTCGAAGAGTTCGGATCGGTCAGGAGGTTCTTCGGCAGATCGATCAGCCGCCAGCGATCACCCACGCGAATCAGGGTCCCCACGATCAGTTGCGAGGTCTTGTCTTTGCCATTCTGCACGATGGCAGAAACATTGTCGTAAACAATCAGGTCCTTGGTCGAACCTTCGCTGCCGGCCGTCACGACGCCCGGCTTGCTCGCGCCGAACGAAATCCATTCCGCCGATTTGCCGACGAGCGTTTGCTTGCGAGCGATTTCGCCAAACTTCTCGGCAGCGGCAGCGATCTTGGTTTTCAGATCGTCGTTACGTTCCGTGCCCAACCCCAGCGTTTGCAACTCATCGGCAGTGATGAGCAGACGTTGGAAGCGGGCGGCATCGCCCTCGCGGAGGGCAGCGACGAGTTCTTCGGTCACTTCTTCGGGAGAGATGGTCTTCCAGCTATCAATGCGACCGTCTTCATTCTCGTCCGTGCCCCAGCGAATACCGGCGGTCCCCAGCCAGCGGTACTGGTCGGCTTTGTTGTTGTAGTTGGCGTCGATGTCGCGATAGATCTCGATGCCGTTAGCGAAGTAGCACCACTGATCGACTTTGTTATCGCCATTGGTATCCAGGAATCGGCGCAGCAATTGCCCTCCGCCATCGCGAACGACCCAACCGGTGATGCCGCCGATAGTCTCGACATCCACTTTGCAGCGGACGATGTCTTGCTTCTCCGGCGAGTCGAAGTTGATGCCGGCTTGCACAGGCATCAGCCGCAGGGCATCCGCCGCGGTAGGCTGCTGGGCACTGGCGATGCCTCCCAGGAAAAAAGGTGCAGCAGCGCCAGCGAAAAACGTCCAGCGGCGAAAGGCTCGCAACATGGCTTCCATTCCTTACAAGTGGGAGTGCCGGCTTTGGCCGGGAGAGCGATTATCCGTGAACAAACGACCCGCCGAGGTGTCCGACTTTGTACCTGTCCGGTTTTGTACGCAGTGTGCGGGTATCTTGTTTTCGGCGGTCTGCCTGCTTGAAATCAGCACGGCTGGCAAGATTTTCGGATTGTAGCGGCATGGCCCTCTTCTTTTCCAGACTATTTTTCCAGTCGGATTCAGGTGTAAGTGATCCCTTGCCGATAGGTGCCAGTCTCGGCAGCCGGGAAAACTGCCTGACTTTCACCATAATGAAGTGTGAACGAGCCCCGTTTGACAGGGAAACGGCTTGGCTTACAATTCAAGGTTTCCGCCAGGAAACAAGGCCGGAAAATCGGGGCGGTTAGCTCAGTTGGTTAGAGCGCGTCGCTGATAACGACGAGGTCACAAGTTCGACTCTTGTACCGCCCACTCGCCGCCAGTTACTCGCTGGTTAAGGCAGCAAAACTCAGGTCAAGTAGGAGGATCGCACTCCTGGGCTGTGGGAGCGAAACGCTTCCCGCGTTTGGGAACAGGCGAATCGAACGGCTTTTTTTCGCTTGCCCCGCGGCCTCAGCTTGGCGAGGAGCGAGACATCAATGAGCTGCAAGTGATCGTCGCGGGCGTTCACGCCCAGCGTCTTGCCGCGCCGGTCGAGGATGAAGAGTTCAGCACGAGCGACGGTGAGCCGCTCGCCGCGCTACCGTGAGATCGATGGATTTTCATCCTAGTCAAGGGAACAATCATGAATGCTCAAGACGCATTGCGGGCCACGCAGGGGTTCAGCACGACGGTTTTGAAAAGCTATTTCAGCGACATGACCGACGCCGAATTGCTGACGCGGCCCGGCCCGGGCTGCAATCACCTGGCGTGGCAACTTGGGCATTTGATCTCATCGGAATGCGATCTGCTGGAAGGGGTGGCGCCCGGCGCTGCGGCGGCGCTTCCCGAGGGTTTTGCTGCGAAGCACGCTAAAGACAAGAGCCAGGTATCGGAAGCGTCCCAGTTCTGCACCAAGCAGGAATATCTCGATCTGCTCGACAAGGTCCAAGCCGCGACGCAGGCCGCCTTGGCCAAGCTGACCCCCGCCGACCTCGACCAGCCCGGCCCGGAGAGCTTTCGCGCCTTCGCCCCCACCGTCGGCGACGTCTTCGCCCTCATCGCCACCCACCCCATGATGCACGCCGGCCAATTCGTCCCCGTCCGCCGCGCCTTAGGGAAACCGGTCGTCATGTAAACCAACACCGTCTCCGAGTCGGCTTGCTTACGGCGCAATATGTCTGGATCTTAGCCCCGTAGTCTGAATCTAGCCCGTCGGGCGGCAGAAAGTAGCCCAGGGCGCTCAGCCCTGGGAATGACATTTTTGTTGATGAATAGTGCGGAAGTAAGGGACTTGGATTTAGGGCAGCGGTGCTAACGCGGAGGGCCACCTCAATCCAGCTTTGGCTTCTCCGCATAAAGATCCAGCATCGGTCGATCACCGATCCGCGCGAAGACTTCGCGAATCTGCTGCAGTCCTTCGTCAAACGTGAAGCATTGCGAATTGCGGCCGGCGAATTTGCTCCCCAGGATGTAATAGTTCGCTTCGCTTTCCCGCGCCTGAGTGTGGTCCTTGCCGCCGGCGATGGCATTGATCCCGATTTGCAACTCGGCGTACAAGCTGTTGTCGCTGCGATAGCCGACGAGCGCGAGGATTCGATCGAACTCGTGCGCGCCAGACAACTGTCCGGAAAGAGTGACAGCGAACTTGCCGTTACCGCCCTTTTGGACTTGTTCAAGATGCGTGCCCCACTGCCACGCTTGCGTTTCGCGCGCGATGCGATTCGCAGCGGTCTTTAATTGACCGAACCCTTGCCACATGTCTTCGCGGACGATCGTAATGGGACCACCGGCAGGCTCGGTTTCATGCCCCGTGATCCACACAAACTGTGTCGCCGGCGACTGCTGCTGAAGTTCATCGAGCAAGACGGCCGCCGCCGCCGCATCAACACCATCACCGATGAGCAGCGTCCGCTGGTTCTCGAAGGGCGCGCGGTCGGCTTCGAGCAGGTCCGGCAAGTGATAAACAAGCTGGTCCCGCAGCGCGATTTCACCGACGGCCGGCAAGCCGCCGTGGCCCGCGTAGTTGGGATTGGAATAGGTGCCCGTGCAATCGAGCACGCCATCGACCATTTCAATTCTCTCGACTCCTTCAGCATCTCGAACCAGGATCCGAAAGGGCCAATCGCCGCGCTCGTCGTCGTCGGGCAGGTCAGGCTCCAGATCGGTCTTCTGCACTTGTTCCTTGCCCACGCCCAGCACGCGCGTGTTCGGAAAGATGTGCTCGCTGAGCAAGTCCGTTTCCGCCAGTGGCAGCAGATATCGCTCGAACCATTGATTCCCGGTGAGGAGGGTCTCGTCAGCAGGTGGATGATAGTTTTCGTCCTGCGCTTCGATGGCTGCGAGGCCGAGCGGCGAACGATTCAGGCTGAACGGCGTGAGCAGTTTCGCGTGTCCCCACCGCAGCACGTGCTCGCAGATCCGGCCTTGTTCGAGCAAGATCACATCGTAACCCAGGAACCGCGCGTAGAGCGCCGCTTCGAGCCCGATGGGACCAGCGCCGAGGATTGCAAGTTTGGCGGGAGTGTCGATGGCCATTGGTGTAGATGAGACGAGGGAGTGGGAGAGTGGGAGGCATATCCTACCCCCTCTCCCCGGAGTACCGGGGCGAGGGAGTCTGACGCTGCTGCGCAGCAAATCTTCTTTCATTTCTGCGGTAAATGTAAAGGCATCATGTTTCACCTGCTGCCAATTAAACCCGTTCAATAACTCTCGCGGTGAAACCGCAGCAGCATCCGCCCGCAACCCACACGAGTACGCGAGCAGGCCGATGATTTGCTCGCTCCGCACGCCCGCTTCTCGAAACGATGCCAGCCGCGTGTCGCCGTGCCGCTTCGCGAGCCGCCGGCCATCTTCACCGATGACGAGGGGCACGTGGATGAAGGCAGGCGGCGGCCAGCCGAACAGATCATACAGTTCGAGTTGCCGAAAGGCGCTGGGGAGCAGATCGTCGCCGCGGACGACTTCGGTGATTCCCATTTCATGATCGTCCACGACGACTGCCAATTGATACGCGGGCGTGCCATCGGCTTTGGCAATCACAAAGTCGCCTAATTCCCGCTGCACATTGCAGGTCACATCACCGACGAGACCATCATTAAACGAACGGACCTGATCGGTTGTGCGCAATCGCCAGGCGAATGAACCCGGCGCTAACTCGTTCGCGGTCGCGACGGTGTTCCTCGCACAAAGCCCTGGATAGCGCGGTCCTTCCTGCCCCGCGTGCGGCGCACTGGCAGCGGCGGCCACTTCACTGCGGGAACAAGTGCAAGGATAGACCGACTCACTCGCTTTCAACTTGTCTAAAGCACGCTCATAAAGTTCAAGTCGCTGAGTTTGCACATACGAGAATTGCGGCCCGCCTACATCCGGTCCTTCATCCCAATCGAAGCCCAGCCAGCGAAGGTCCTCAATCGCCTGCGCTGCCGCCCCTGGTTTGATCCGCGGCGAATCGATGTCTTCCATCCGCAAGATAAGCCGCCCTTGCTGCGACCGCGCCGAGAGCCAGGCCAGCAGAAAAGTCCGCGCATTCCCTACATGCTGCGCGCCGGTGGGGGACGGCGCTAGTCGGCCGCTGACGCTTGTTGCCAAATTGTTACCGTCGCGCATCCGCTATTATCTGATTAGCGATTAGGATACGAATTGCGGAAACAATTCAGCGTACCTGACCTGCGAGCGAATGTCGTGAGCCTCACGGAAGTCACTTCCCCGAAACCGCTCGCCGCGCCCGGGCCGGCCCGCAGCGCGGAATGGGTCAACTCGCGCTATCTCGGGCTGACCCTCACGCTCCTCTTTCTCACCGCGGCCGGCGTGCAGAACGCGATTGTGCTGACGTGGATCAACGTCACCGGCGGCAACTCGTCACAGCCGGGCAACATCTATGGCCTGGCCTTGATCTTTGCCCAGACGGGACTGGTCGCCTTGCACTGCGGCTTCAGCCGGCAGCACATTGCCCTCAGGACCGCGCTGTTTCTGGCAACCGTGCTGGTCTCTGGCGATCTCGCCAGTCGCTATGACGGCCGCACCGGATTGCAAGGAACGTGGATGATCGCGCTGCTCGCCCACGGGCTGTTTGTGCTCGTCTTGACGTGGTGGCTGCGAGTCAACGGTTGCCGGCTGGTTCAAGGTGGCGAACAACCAACTGACTCGCCGATCCGCTGGCAGTTCAATTTGCTCCGCTTGTTCGGCGTAACGACCATTGCCGCCATCGTGCTGGGAGTTTTCTCGCGGTTCAAAGTTAACACCGAACTGCTGCCGCACATGGTTTACGAAGCCACGATCCTGGCCCTATTGCCGCTGCAGGTTTGCTTTTGTGTGCTGAAGGAGAGGCGGTTTTCGACCATGGTGATTACCGGTTTTGGAACGGTTTGCGGGCTCGGTGTAGTATTAGGGCTGATTGTGCCCGGCAACGACGTGCTGTCGATGCTCTGGCGCACATTCGTGCAATCGTTAATGCTCCATGCCGCGCTCAGCATTGTTCGACAGGCGGGCTACCAGATGGTGGAGCGAGAGAAAAAGAAGCCCGCAGCGTAAGCGAGGGAGCGCCGCGAGTGTTCTTTCCATCCTAACATCAAAATGGATGCATTCCGCGCGGCACTCCCTTGCTCACGCGACGGGCTACCTCAAGAAATAAAAAAAGCCCCCGGACGGCCGCTATTATCCCAGGGGGGCAAGGATAGTTGCTGCTGTACCGGGAGCGATTGGACGGTTGGCGGCTTCGCATCCCTGCTGGCCGCGCCGCGGACGACCAGCCGACTTACGAACTGCACCGTTCAGCATCCATGCCGAGAGTGCCATTCGCGGTCCGCTAATTGAGGCCCGGCGTGAAAGCCAACCTCAACCCTCGTGCGGACGCCGCAAGCTGATCGCGATGTACGTGATTTGTCTTCACCAAACAAGAGCAATTGGCGCTCTGGCTCGGTTTGTTCTTTGCCAGTTGCAACTGACGAGGCGGGAGAATATGCCAAGGGCGAAAGAGGGTCAAGAGCGGTTTTTTGGGGAGCCGATATTTCGCATGTTTTCTCGGCAAAAGGCGGATTGCTGGTCAACGCAAGTAGTCGGACGATCGTTGAATGCCGGGTTCGCTCGCCCCATCCGCTTACTACGCCCGGTGCTCCGCACCGGGTCTTCGTGCGCGGCTCCTTGAGGCGCGGGCGGACGCTGCAAGACCCTCGCTGGCTCGCACCTTTTCTCCCACTCTCCCACTCTCCCACTCCCCTCCGCTATACTGCGAATGCGGGCGCTGGCGTTGCAATCCGCAGTACATCGGTGAAGGGGACGAAAGGAAATCGCATGGCAGAGAGTGCCAAGGGTTCTGAAGGGGCGACGGGTTCTGCGGGGGCGAAGGGGAGCGAGGGCCTGAAGTTGGCCGAGCCTGCCCGTCTGCACTTGGGCGGCAAGGACTACGAATTGCCCGTGGTTGTCGGCACCGAAAACGAACGGGGCGTGGACGTCTCCAAGCTGCTCGCGACGGCCGGCCATATCACGCTCGACGATGGCTATGCCAACACCGGCTCCTGCACCTCGGCCGTCACATTTTTAGACGGCGACGAAGGAATTCTGCGCTATCGTGGTTATGCGATTGAAGAGCTCGCCGCGGGGTGCGACTTTCTGGAAGTCGCTCACCTGCTGATTTATGGCGAGTTGCCGACGCAGGCGGAACTAGAGACATTCCGCAATTCGATCCGCCGCCATACGATGATCCACGAAGAGATGCGGGCCTTTTACAATGGCTTTCCGCGCGATGCCCACCCGATGGCGATTCTGTCGTCGGTGGTCAGCGCTCTCTCCACCTTCTATCAAGATTCGCTCGACCCAATGGACGCGCGGCAGGTGGAAGTTTCCATCCATCGCCTGCTCGCCAAGCTGCCGACGATTGCGGCCTATAGCTACAAAAAGTCAGCGGGCCAGCCTTTCATCTATCCGCAGAACGACCTGACTTACTGCCAGAACTTTTTGCAGATGATGTTCGCGGTGCCGTGCGAGCCGTATGAGTTCGATGCCGATGCCGTCGCCGCACTCAATCTGCTGCTGATTGTACACGCCGATCACGAACAGAATTGCAGCACGTCCACCGTGCGGATGGTTGGCTCCTCGAACGCCAACCTGTTCGCTTCGATCTCGGCCGGCATCAGTGCCTTGTGGGGCCCGCTGCATGGCGGCGCCAACGAAGCCGTGGTGCTGATGCTGGAACGGATCATTCACGAAGGGGGCGATGTCGGCAAGTTCGTCAACATGGCCAAGGACAAGAAGAGCAACTTCCGCCTGATGGGGTTTGGCCATCGCGTTTATAAGAACTTCGATCCCCGCTGCAAGATCATCAAGCAAGCTTGCGATAAGCTGCTGGCCAAGCTCAAGGTGACTGACCCGCTGTTCGATGTCGCCCAGCAACTCGAGCAGGTGGCGCTCAGCGACGAATATTTCATCGAACGCAAGCTCTATCCGAACGTTGATTTTTATTCCGGCGTGATCTATCGCGCGCTAGGCATCCCCGTGCAGATGTTCACCGTGCTGTTCGCGATGGGCCGTTTGCCCGGCTGGATCGCCCACTGGACCGAAATGCACCACAGCCCGACGAAGCGGATTTATCGACCGCGGCAGATTTATATTGGCGCACCGGAGCGGAAGTTTAAGTCGATTGAGAGGAGGTGAGACGGACTTATCGCCGCTCATCTCGTTGGCTACCATATTCGAGGGTCCGCCCCTCACCCCAGCCCTCTCCCCGGAGTACCGAGGAGAGGGAGCAAATACGTTGCAACCCAACCCTCATTTCCAAATCCCTAAAACGCCATGCCGCTCATTAAGTTTGTCAAAGAGAAGAAAGAAATCGAAGTCCCCGTTGGCGCGAATTTGCGCAACGAAGCCATCAAGGCCGGGATCAACCTCAATCAAGGGCTGAACGGCGTCGGCGCGTCGGCCAATCGCATTTTCAATTGCTGGGGTTTTGGCGTCTGCGGCACCTGCCGGGTGCTGATTAAGGAGGGAGCCGAAAACACGAACAAGCTGACATTCAACGAGTCGCGCAAGTTCAAATCGGTCGCCAGCTTGGTCCCTTTCCCCGATCCGATTCCGCTGCTCGCCTATGTCGGACATGAGGACGAAATGCGGCTGGCCTGCTGCACTGTCGTTCAAGGCGACATCACCGTCGAGAGCGGCCCCGAAGTGAATCTCTTCGGCGAAAACTTTTTTAGTTAGTTCGAAGGTAGCCCGACGCGTCAGCGAGGGAGTGCCGCAACTTGAGATCGATCTGGCAACCGTGCGGTAGTACGAACGGGATTCGCGAGCGCCGAGTTTTCGCGCGGCCCCCCCTCGCTTACGCGTCAGGCTTCCTTTTCACATTGCCGGGGCAATCGTGAAGCAAGTGGTGGCCATCGTCAAACCGCACCTGGCGGAGCCGCTGATCGAAGCGCTGCTGCGGGCGCCCATCGAGGCCCTGACGGTGCGCGAAGTTCGTGGCTATGGCCGGCAGAAGGATTATTTGAATCAATATGGCGAGACCGAATATGCGCTCGCCTTTTTGCCCAAACTCGAAATCGAAGTTTGGGTGGACGATACCCGCTTGCAAGAAGTGATCGACCTGATTCAGCAAACCGCCAGCACCGGCCGCCTGGGCGACGGCAAGATCATGGTGCTGCCCGTTAAAAGCTTTCGGCCGATTGTCGAAAGCTAATCATGCGCATCCGGTTCCGGGCTATTGGCCATTATCGCCAGCTTCCTTGTTCCACTTCGCGAGCAAGTGATCCAGGGCAGCCAGCCACTGAAGCGACATCGGTGCGGGTGCAGCGGCCGAGCCCGCGCCAAAAGTTGCGGGGGCTGTTAGCGGCGCGGGGTTGCTGGCCGAGAAGTTATCCAGCCGTGGCCCCGTGTTGTTCCCTGAGACGCCGACGAAGCCGGAGGTCAGCGTCGTATCGGTCACGCTAGTCCGCAGCACGTTGTTCACGAACAGCTTGAGCGACGAGCCGATCACTTCAAACCGCAACAGAGCATTGCCGGTGCTGCTGATTTGCGTGGCGCTTAGCCTGGTCCAACTGCCGTTGGTCGATTCCCAAATCTGCGCGTAATACTTCCCGCTGCTATAGGCCAGTCCCCCCCAGTACCCGCTGCCGCTGCCAGTGTTGTTGTGACGGGCCACCAGGCCGGTGTCCCGCGCCAAGTTTCCCGATCCCAAATTGACATCGGCGGACAGAATCACATCGGCCGTCGTGACATTGTTCACCAGCGCTACCGAGGTACCCGATGTCGAATTGACGAGGGTATTGGCCGAGATGCTGAAGTTGCCCGACCGCTCGAGCCAGTTGCTACCCAGGGACGAACTGCTCGAACGATTGAAGTTGTCGGTGAACAGTGTCAGTGGCGTCGGAGGAGCGGCCGTTACCGTTCCCGAGATCGTGAAGTTGAACGGACCTTCATCGGCGTCGTTGTTCCCCAGCGAGAGCATGCCGCCAAAAGTGCCCGCCGTCGCACTGCTGAGTGAAACCGTGAGCGTCGTCGAAGCGCCCGGCGGAATCACCGTCAGGCCGGGACCTGCCGTGAGCGTATATGCTGGGTTCGGGAACACGATATTTTGCAAGAGCAAATCCGCCGTTCCCGTGTTGCGAATAGTGAACATCTTGGAACTGACCCCGCCGACAACGACGCTGGCGAAACTTACGCTGCCGGTATTATCGACAATGTCGATCGTGCCATCGAGGACCGAGATTTCCGGCGCGGTCGGGGCCGCCGTCACGCTGCCGGAGACGCTGAAGTTGTAGGGGTTTTCATCCGCGTCGTTGTTTGCAAACGAAACCTCGCCGCTAAAGGTTCCCGCCGTTGCGCTGTTGAGCGCGATCACGAAGGTGGTCGAGAGGCCGGGCGTGAGCGTGGTCACTCCCGGTGCCTGTGCGAGCGTGAATCCCGCCGGCAGATTGATGGACCCAATGAGCAGATCGCCGTTGCCCAGGTTGCGAACGGTGATCGTCTTGGTGCTCGTGCCCCCCACGTTCACGCTGCCAAAGTTCAGGCTCCCGGTGCCGTCCACAATATCCGCGACGCCGTTGTAGACGCCGATTTCCGGCGCGGTTGGCGTGACTATTACCACCGTTCCGCTCACGCTGAAGTCGAACGGGTTTTCGTCGGCGTCGTTATTGGTGAATGACACCGGGCCGCCGAAGTTGCCGGCGAGCGACGAATCCAGCGAGACGATGAACGTGGTGGAATCGCCCGGAATCAGCGTCGTCAGTGGGGGTGCTTGCGTCAGGATAAAACCAGTCGGCAACGTCGGCGAACCGAGCGTCAGGTTGGCATTGCCTAGATTCTGAATGGTGAACGTCTTCGTGCTCACGCCGCCGACGTTCACGCTCCCCAGGCTGATCGAACCGGAGCCATCCACGATATTCGTTGTGCCATCCAGCACCGCAATTTCGGGCGCCAGGGGGACGACGACGTTTGAAATGCTCCCGGTGAGGCGATACATCTGGGCTGCATTGGCCGTACCCGTGACGCGCACATAATAAGTGCCGCTGCCCGGCAAGGCGAGCGACGAGAGAGATTCCGCAACTCCAGCGCCGGTCAAATTCGCACTCGCGATCAGCGTGTTGCCTCCGCTGCCGTAGACAGCCAGCGTCAAATCACTCTGCGCTGCCGCATCGAAGGTGGTGCTGTTCGAGGTATACGAATTACCCGTCGGCGTGAGCGTGGCACTTATCGAC
>JAYTUF010000859.1:0-14221 GCA_043744755.1 Anatilimnocola sp. | reverse complement strand
CACCTGCTGATCATTCGCGAGCGGTTACATCGCCGCGATAAGCTCGATGTCGATACCCGCGTTCCCAAGATTCCCTTCAAGGAAACGATCATGATCGCGGCGGAAGGGAGCTACCGCCATAAGAAGCAATCCGGCGGCCGCGGGCAGTTCGGCGAAGTACACATTCGCATGATGCCCTTCCCGCGGAACATCAAGCCCGAGGCGTTTTGCACCAAGGACAAGTTCCCGCAAATGAAAGAATTTCATTTCGACGAGACGCACCATTTTCTGTGGGTCAATTCGGTCGTCGGCGGCAGCATTCCCACGAACTTTCTGCCCGCGATTGAAAAGGGCTTCAAGGAGCGACTGGAGAAAGGCGTGATCGCCGGACACTCGGTGCAAGACGTTGCCGTCGAGGTCCATTATGGCAAGCACCACGACGTGGACAGCAGCGAAGCCGCATTCAAGATCGCCGGCTCGATGGCGTTTCGCAATGTGTTTCAAACCGCGAAGCCGGCGTTGCTGGAGCCGATCGTGCGGATGGAGATCACAGTGCCTGAGTCACACGTGGGCGATCTCTACAGCGATATGTCAGGCCGCGGCGGCCGGGTGCAAGGAAACGACGCGGCCGGCGGCGGCTATCAAACCATTCGCGCCGAAGTGGCCCTGCGGGAAGTGACCACCTACGCCCGCACGCTGTCGAGCATGACCGGCGGCCAGGGAAGCTTCACGATGGAACTGAGCCACTACGACATCATGCCCACCAACATCCAGCAAGAAATCGTCAGCAAGACAACGCTGCATGAGGAAGAAGAGGAGTAGGGGCGAGGCGGGAGGCAGGGGATCAGGAGTCAGGAATCAAGAGGTCAGGTCACCTGCCGAAGTTCTGGCAGGAGCCCACTGGTATCGGGCTCGTTGCTCTTGGGAATGATTTGGACGCCACCGCCGCCGGACATGGCGACGCCGACACCGATGGCGGCAATCACGAGAAGTACAATCACGCCGCTCACCAGCCAGACCCATAGCGGCAAGCTGACTGATTTGCTCGGCGCTGCGGATGCGGTCGTGGCAGTTCCCGCGGCGGGTGTGGTGCTCAGGTTGGGCATGGCGGCGGCTGGTTTGGAGCCAGCGGGCAGCGGTGCAGGTCGAGGCTTGGGTTGTGAGGCGCCCGGCAACGAGACGACCGGGAACGACGGATTGGAAGTGGGCTTGGCCGGCCCACTAAGATTGAAATTAAAAGCCCCTGAAGTCTTTTTGCTACCGGGACCTGACGACGATGAGGCAGGAAACTTGATATCGCTGCTTGGCTTCGCTTCGCCCACCGGTTTGGCGGCTGTCGGGGCATCGAGCGATTTGGCTTTCGGCAATCGCGGTCCAGCCACCTTGGGAAGCGACTTGCTACTATCACTTTTGCTCTTATCGCTGCCGGGTTTATCGCTCCCCGGCTTGCCACTGCCAGGAGAACTGTCCGCGGCGATGCCCTTGATCGTCTCCTGCCGCTCTTTATCGGCCAGCGTATCACCATCGACGCCAGGCGCAATTCGCACGCCGCTGCCCGTGCCGGTTTTCTTGTTCAGCTTGGAAGAACTGCCGCCTCCGCTCGGCCTCGCCACGCCGCCGTTAATGGGCCTTTGACCGCCGACATTACTGACGGATTCGAACTTGTATCCATGTCCCGTGAGCCAGCCCTTGAGCGCATCGGAAACGTCCTTCATCCGGGCGTACCGCCGCTCGGGTCGCTTCTGAATCATCTTCCAGCAGATATCGGCCAGGTCGCGAGGAACTTCGCCTCGTTCCTTGCGAATGTCTTCCGGCATTTGCGTTTGATGCTTGGCAATCCGCTGCGCGAGCGAGCCATCGGTAAAGGGCGCATGACCGGAGAGGGCGTAATAGAGCGTGCATCCCAGACTATAAATATCTGCCCGCGAATCGACCTTGTGACTGTTCACCGCCTGTTCGGGCGAAAGGTAATCCGCGGTGCCCAGCACGTTCTCGTTGTGGGCGACCGTCAGCGACGAACGGTCTTCGTCAGCGAGCAGGGCCAGACCCAGATCGAGGATCTTGACCACCCCCTTGTTGTCGATCAACAGATTGGCGGGCTTCACGTCGCGATGGATCAGGCCATTCTCATGTGCGTATTGAAAACCATCGGCAGCCTGCGCGATGTAATTGCAAGCGACATCAAGCGGCAGCGGTCCATCGTTCTTGACAATCTGCTGCAGGTCCTTCCCTTCGATATATTCCATCACCAGATAGTGCGTATCGCCATCGTTGTCGATGTCATAGGCCTTGACGATATTGTCGTGATCGAGCGAAGCCGTGGCCTGGGCTTCGCGAACGAAACGGGCGAGATAGGAAGTGTCGTTGACGCGGGCTTTCGGCAGCACCTTGATTGCTCGCAAGCGATGCATCAGCACGTGTTCGCCCAGATAGACGGTGCTCATGCCGCCGGTGCCGAGCAGGCGGAGCAACTTATATTTGCCGAGGATGAAGCCCTTGTACTTCTTGTCCATCAGCTTATCGACATGCCACTTGGTGATCAGCCCCGCGGCGATCAACGATTCAGCAACCCGATCGGCGTCGTCAGGCAACTCGCCCGCATTCTGAGCGCGGAGCTTCTCTAGCGACTTGCGCAATTGGTCGGTATCGGCCAGCTTGCTGCGCTCGACGTACTCTAAAAAATTATCGACGCTCAGTTTTGCCATACAGCCTGTGCGGAACCGGCGACCGTTCGCCGGGTTATCTCCTATAGAGAGAGCGTGTGCGAGTTGGCTGGGCCGACAGCAGCAACGGCTGGCGACGAGGCTCGCTTGCAAACGCATCAGAATAGGCGCGCTTCCGCTTCTCCTCCTGTTCGGCCAGGTTCCGACCTGGCCAGCAGCGATCTCCACGGCAGCCGAAGCCAGCGCGGAATGAGACAAGGAAATTTTCTGCTTGAAAAAAGTTACACCCGTGCGCTGGGCGAGTAAAGCGCCCAATGCTAATTTTACTCACGATTGCGGCAAATCAAGACGCTGGGCGAGTTTCTGGCAAATAACTTGCCTGGAACTGGCTTGGGGCGGAGAATAGGCTGCCGGCACCTAACTCTTGGGTCTCGTCCCCTATTCTCAGGCTATCGACTTTCGGCAAAAGATGCACGAAATGAACAATTTTTATCGCCTGGTCGGCTCAGTGATTGGGATATTGCTTCTCTGGGCTCTGTTGTCGGCCCGGTTATCCGCGATGGAGGGAAATCCCAGCAGTTTGCTCGAAATGGTGATCGACGCGGAGCTGATCGTGACGGGCGAAGTGCTGGAAATCCGCAAGCAGACTTTCTTGCTCAAGCCGGCTCATGTGGTCCGCGGCCGACCGCAAGAGACCTTTGAGATTGAGAAGGCCCGCATGGTTTGTTCTCCACGGCGGTTCGAATATGCAGTCGGACAGAAACTGTTCGTAATGGCGATGAATGATGAGCAAGGGAAACTAAGGGTCGTGGGCCGCAGGTGCGAAGGAGAGTCGCTGCTCGCAGGGGACGACGTGATTTGCAGCTTCTCGATCGCCGACCATCGCGCGGAGTTCTTCAGCCACCCGCGCCCAAACAAAGTGCCGCTCCGCGACTTGCAGAATGCCCTCGCGGATTTTCCGAAAGTCTACCAAGCATCGACAAGCAAGCACTGGGCGGCACTGCTGCCCAACTTGCGTTTGCCCCCCGCCCGGCTACTTGTCTATCCTCGCGTCAGCAAAGCAGCCGTAAAAAAGTACGCCCAGCAATCGTGGGTCCACAAGTTGCTTAGCCAGCAAGTGAAAGCGGCCAATGAGTGATTCTGCTTAAATTACGACACGCTTTCGGGGCAATTTGACGTACAATACAGAAAGCTTTCGCAAGTCCACGATGCCGAGGATCGCTTTTTATGTCAGCGACAAATTCTGCTGCCCGACTTAATTTTCGACTGCCAGTTGAAATCAAGCACGCGATTGAAAATGCTGCTGCGCAGCGAGGACAATCGGTCAGTGATTTTGCGGTTTCGACTCTCGCCCAGGCCGCCCGTCAGATTCTTCACGAACAGAATGTTACACGTCTCTCTCTGCGGGATCACAAACGGTTTATGGCCATGTTGGACGATGAATCCTCTCGTCCGAACCAGGCCCTGATTGCTGCCAGCAAGCGCTATAGCAAGCAAGTCCGGTCATGACGATCTGGGACATTGTTCGCCTGACGAAGCAGCATGACCGAACCGTCTTCGACTGCGGTGAACCGAGTCTCAACGACTGGCTGAAAGTGCGAGCCGGGCAATACGACCGCAAGGACATGTCGCGTACGTTTGTCGCGACCAAGGATGGCGAGCCATTGGTGCTAGGTTACTATGCCCTCGCCACCCACTCAGTTGAACCAGCCGTTATGCCCCTCGAACAAGCGAAGGGCTTGCCACCGCTGGCTGTGCCAGTTGCACTGCTCGCCCGATTGGCGGTCGATCAAGCCGCGCAGGGCTTGGGCCTTGGTTCATTCTTGCTGATCGATGCCCTGCGTCGTATCGTCCGCATTGCCGAACAAATCGGAATCCGGGCGATTGAAGTTGATGCCTTGAACGAGTCCGCGAAGGCGTTCTATTTGAAATTTGGTTTCCGCGAACTACTCGACGACCCGCGGCATCTGTTCATCCCATTACATGAAGTGCGGAAGCTCAAACTTGATTGAACGAGTCACCCACCCCCAACAGCTAACTCACGGCGTGAAGATTGGCAGGAAGTTGTTCGGCATCTGCAAAATGATGCAGGCCATCGCGGTGCCGAATTCGGGGCAGACTTCGCTGTCGGGCCAACTGCCGTCGCCGTTTTGTTTTTTGAGCAGGGTCTCGCGAATGGCCGGATACCACTTCGCCCAGTGGCTGCCGCCGGCGTGCCACATCGCCTGCACCGCGTAGTAATGGCCGTAGAAGAAATAGCCCGTGTTGCTCGAGCCGCTGCCCGGCATGTACCGCATCAGATAGGCGAGTCCTTTCTCAACTTGCTCGCCGTCGTAGATGCCCGCGCTATACAGCGAGCAGACGCCGGCCGCAGTTAGTGGAAACGTGCTGCCACCGCCTTGCATGACCTGGTAACGGAAGCCGCCGTCGCTGTTTTGGCTCTTCTTCACATAGTCGATGCACTTGTTGCGGACCGGATCGGGCACATGAATGCCAGCATCGCGGGCGGCTCGCAGGCCCATGATGTTGCAAATCGTGATCGACAGATCGGCGTCGCTCTTTTGCGGCTGATACCGCCAGCCGCCAGCGTCGCTTTGGCATTGGCAGGTGAGCTTGACCGCTTTGCGAAGCTTTTCACCGACGGTCGCGTCGAGGTCGGGCCGGTCGGACATGCCGTAGTATTCGGAAAGGAACAACGTGCCGAAGCCGTGGCCATACATATTGTCCTGGCCGAAATTGGGCTGCGAGATATAGCCCGTGTCGGTAACGCAGGTACACATGAACTCGGCACAGCGATCGATATTCTTCCCGAAGGGCCCTTGCCCGGGCGCACTGCCGCTGCACATCAGGGCCAGCCCGCCCAGACTGCACACGGCCACGCCTCCTTGGTATCCTCCCTGTCCGAAAGCACCCTTGTTGCCGCCGGAACCAATCTGCCGCTTGGCCAGCCAGGTCAGCCCCCGATCGACGGCCCGCTGCGTCTCCGGCGTCAGCGCTTCGCTGGAACGCTCGACGGTAGTCTCTTGCGAGCGCGCTAAGCTCGGAGTAAACAGCGGCAATGCGGCACTTGCGCCAGCAGCAGCCAGAAACCGGCGACGGTTGGAGACAGGCATGGTCAGGCACCCTCAGGAACAGCCACAATGAATTCGCGCACACGGGATCGGCGGTCCTGTGAGGCGTGCCCGGATTCTTGCAGCATCCGCATTATCATCTGAAGCGGGGTGATAATGCCAGTGGAAAGGAGGGAGTGGCGTTGACGCCTCATTTCAAACCGGCACCACACTATCGCCCGGTCACCAGCCGGTCGCCCAGCATGTTGTCCAGTTGCGGGATGTCGTAGATCTTCTGGCGAGTCTCTTCCACCGGGTATTCCAGCCGGCGGTAGGTGACCTTGGCGTCTTCCAGAATCACATAGCAGGCCCGCGGGTCGCCGTCACGGGGCTGGCCCACGCTCCCCACGTTGATCATCGCCTTCTCGTTTTGCAGTTGATATTGGTAGCTGCATTCTTCCGGCGTGACGAAGCGATAGTCGGGCGTGAAAACACCGGGCAAGTGCGTGTGCCCCTGCAGGCAGTATTTCTGGATGCGATTGAAGAGCGCATCCATTTTTCGCTGGTTGTAAATGTCTTCGGGAAAGACATACTCGTTGGTTGGTTCCCGCGGCGAACCATGCACGTACAGGAAGTCGCCATCGGATAGCGTGCGATGCAACTCGCCGAGAAAATCCCAGCGGCGGTTCCGCTGCGACGGCGTGCCCGGCCCTTCTTCCAATTGCTCGCGGGTCCAGTAGATGGCCCGTTGGGCCACCGGGTTAAAACCGTCCGGGTCGAACAGCGTCGCCTGATCATGGTTGCCCAGGATCGTGGCTTCGCAATGCTCGATCACTTCGTCCAGACATTCGCAGGGATTGGGGCCGTAGCCGACAATGTCCCCCAGGCAGTAAATCTGCGACACTCCCTGCTGACGAATATCCGCCAGGACGACACGGAGCGCCTCCAGGTTGCCGTGGATATCACTAATCAGCGCACGCTTCACGCGGGTAAGCCTTTCCAAGCCAAGCGGTCAGCGGTGGCTGACGATTGTTGCGTTCGTTCCCGCGCTGCCTCTGCGGAGACACTATTCCAGTAAACTCAATTCTATCCGGCGACCGCTCGCCTGGAGCGAGCCAAGGTGCCTGCAAGTCTAAGACTCACTTGGACTTTAGGCAATATCGGCTGCAATTAGCGCCGGGCGGTTCGCCTGCTCCCGTTGCCTGCAAGCGCGACTCTCCCCCAGAATTATCGCTTGCCACTGGCGTTCGGTTGCTTGATTTCCGCCTGATTTCCTGAAAAGACACTCGAAATGACCGTCTGGACATTAGCGATAGAAACGGTGGCAACGGCTGGATCGGTTGCCCTGCTGTGCGATGACCGTTTGCATGCGGAGCGGGACTTACCCCCCGACGCACGTTCGGCCCGGACGTTGGCCAGCGCGGTACACGATCTTTGGCAGCAAGCCGGCAAACCGCAGGTTTCGCTGGTCGCCGTCGCCCGCGGTCCGGGTTCTTTCACGGGTCTGCGCGTCGGCGTGACGACGGCCAAGACCCTCGCTTATGCCTGGGGGGCTAAGTTGCTGGGCGTACACACGCTGGATGCAATCGCTGCCCAAGCCGCTACGACTCCCGCCTCCTCGCTGCACGTGGTGCTGGATGCCCAGCGACAAGAACTATTCGTCGCGAAGTTTGAGAGCTTGGAAAATGAATGGCGACGAATTGGTCCCGACGCCATCATCGCCAGCCAGGATTGGCTCACTAGCCTTGAGAGCTCAACGCAAGTCACCGGCCCGGCTCTGACGAAACTGCGGGATCGTTTGGCGGATTCAGTTTTGATCACTCCCGCGCAGCATTGGCATCCCCGAGCCGCCATTGTCGCCAAGCTCGCCCGCAAGGTTAATCAAGCAGGCCAAGCAGACGAACTCTGGACGCTCATGCCCGATTATCTGCGGGTCAGTTATGCGGAAGAGAAAAGGCCAGTCTGAATTGTGCAACTATTTCGCCGCATTGATCGCGGCTTCCAGTTCCTTCAGCCCTTGCTCGGGTTTGATGTCGTACAAGCCTGCGTGATAGGTGCTGATCTTGCCGGCGCGATCGATCACGATGAACAGCGGCAGCTTGCCACCCGCCGAACGTGGGTCGCCGAACTGCTTGATGAGCGTCCCTTCATCGAGCGCGATCGGATAGCTCAGATTCATAAAGGCCTTCAACCGGCGGGCAGAGGAAATGGCCGAGCGGCGGGTGTCTTCCGTGGCCAGACGATCATCGACATGCACGCCGATGAACACCGCCTTCTCGGCGTGCTTCCGCGAGGCGAAATCGAGATAACCAACCTGGCCGTAGGGTTCTTCCAAGGGTGCATCGCGATATTCCCAAAAGTGCAACACCAGCACCTTGTCTTTCCAATCCGCGGCCGTCAGTTGCTTGCCGGCCAGATCGGTCAGCTTCAGTTCCGGCAGCTTCAGTTCAGTTAACGACTTGCCGAGCGCTGCTTCGCGGAGGGCTTGCATGGCGCCGGCGCGACCCTTCTGATTCTGCACATCCTTGGCAGCCGCCGCCGCGAACGTCGCGAGCAGAGTTCCTTCGGCGGCCGTTTGCAACCCGCTCATCTGTTTGCGGACCAGCGCCAGTTGCTCATCGTTCAAATCAGCCCGTTCCTGTCGCGGGGGTCGCTGCAACTCGGCCTGCAGTTCCAGCCAGCCAGTGAAGGCTTGTGATGCTTTTGCATATTCGCCGCTGGTCAGTTGCTTGCTCTCTTTCAATTCAAACTTGAGCTCATGCTGCAGACCTTGGCCGACAAAGACCGTCTCGCGAACCGCGATCACCAGCGACGAGTCCTTGGCCACCCAGAGCGTCCGCTTCGGACCATAGGCGGTCCGCACGTCAACCACCCAGCAGGCTTGATTGCCGCGGGTCGCTTCGCCGGTCACTTCATATTCAAGCCGATCGGCGGACCACTTCAGGCCCTTCGCGAGCGGGCTATCGGCGGTGAAGAACACGGGACAAAGCGGCACGATGCTCTTGCCATCAGTCCGTTCAAATAATAACGACGGCGCCTGCGGCACATCCTCGCGGCGCGTTGCATCAATGTTCCAGCGATTGAACCGCTCGGTCCAAGACCAACTCCCGCGGCCCGTTTCTTCGATCAGCCAATCCACGGCCCGAGTCGCTCCGCCGGTTGGTCCCAGGACCGCCGTCAGCGAAAACTCCTTCACGCGCGGATTGCCATCGTCGCGGGTGGCCACCATTTTGCCTTCATATCGCAGCGAGGTTCCTTCAGGCAATTGCGCGGGAGTGATAACGGTCGTCAGCAGCACGAAAAGTGCGTTCATGGCTGGCTCTTGGGGAAGAGGGGGTGTGTGGGAGATGGGGCGAGAGGGGCGCAGGCGGGATTCGTATCCATAGAGTAACCCACCGTAGCGGACGCTGCCAGCGTCCGCGCTGATAACATCTCCCCCTGATATTTCCGACGCGGAAAACGCAGTGTTTGAGCCCGTCGTGATAACCCCACTGATAACGATCGCGCCCTGCATTTCGCATCCCCTTCTGACTCGTTGATAACCCCTTTGATCCCTGATAACCCCTTTGATCCTTGATAACCCCTTCGATCCTTGATAACCCCTTTAATCCCTGATAACCCCCTGCGTTCCTTGATAACCGCTTTGATCCCTGATAACCCCTTTGAACCTTGATAACCCCTTCGATCCTTGATAACCCCTGCGCTCCTTGATAACCCCTGCGCTCCTTGATAACCCCTGCGCTCCTTGATAACCCCTTTGATCCTTGATAACCGTTGACACATGCTTTGAACCCGAAGGGTTCGCAGCCATTTGCCCCGGGTTGAGGCGTTCGCCGATACCCGGGGAAAATCGGCAAATCACGCATCGATCCCGAAGGGATCGCAGCGCCGTTATGCTGCGATCCCTTCGGGATCGATGCGGGAAAATTGCGTCGGGAACCCCCGGTGTCGCTGCGCTCAACCGGGGGCTAACGGCTTTGATCCCTTCGGGATCGGAAACAACCGAGTCGGATAGTGCGCGCACGAACGATTATCTCGCCGCATTCTACGCAAGATTTTAATACTTGTCAAGTAAGTAATAAACACATACTGATCCAGCGGTCTCGGACGCTGCCGGGGTCCGCGCTGCGGAGTAGAATTTGAGGATGGACCCGAATCCCTACGAATCGCCGCAGAATGCTCCAGCAGGGAAGCCCCCAGCGCGTCCAGTGAATCCCTGGCTGGATTTACTCGTCTTGATTGCGTGCGCGATCTGGCCCTTCTTTGTTCTTTTCGCTTTCGCCATTGCATCGATACTATTTCCATCACCCCATTGATGCAGCGCGTTCATCTGGGGCTCGATTACTCATTTACAGATAGCCCCGCGATTGCAGCAGCGACATGATCCGCTCCACGCATTGCTCGACACTGAGCTTGTCGGTGGCTAGTTTCAGATCGGGCTTGGCTGGCGGTTCATAGGGAGCGGAGACGCCAGGAATTTGTGTGAGTTCGCCTTTGTCGGCGAGAGCGTAATGTCCTTCCGTGTCGCGTTGGCGGCAGACTTCGAGTGGCGCGTCGAGATGGACGACGACGAACCGCTCATGGCCGATCGCGTCGGCCACCCTGTTACGGACGGCCTCTTCAGGCGCGAGAAACGCAGCCAGGACGATCATTCCTGCGTCATTGAAGAGCTTGGCGACTTCACTGCTGCGGCGGAGGTTCTCGCTCCGTTCGCTCGCGGTGAAACCCAGGTCCTTGCTGATGCCGCGGCGCATGTTCTGGCCATCGAGCACGACGGCTGACCGCCCTTCGTCGAACAAGCGGCGTTCGAGTGCGTAGGCGATGGTCGTCTTGCCGGCACCCGTCAGGCCGGTGAGCAACACCGTCGCCGGCTTTTGTCCCAAGCGATTCGTCCGTTCTTCACCGCTGACCTTACTGGTCTCGCCATGCAGATGAGCCGAAACGGGTTCGTCGTCCCAATGGTCGCGCTTGGTGTCGGGACTGCGGTCGAGGATCATGCCGGCCGCGACGGTCGCGTTCGTCAGCCGGTCGATCATGATAAACGAACCGGTGCCGCGGTTCCGTTTGTAGGCGTCGAAGCAGAGCGGCTGCGACATCGTGACCTGGCAGCGGCCAATCTCGTTCAGCTTCAGCGTCGGTGCATCCTGCCGATGGAGCGAGTTCACATCGACCAGATAACGCAACGTGCTGACGGTGCCCGAAGCCACGCGCGAAGTCTGCTTAAAAAGGTAAGGCTTGCCCGGCAAGAGCGGCTCTTCCGACATCCAGACCATCATGGCTTCGAACTTATTATCGACTCGCGGCACGTTGCCCGGCCGGACGAACATGTCGCCGCGGCTGCTATCGATTTCGTCTTCCAGCGTGAGCGTGACCGATTGCGGCACGAAGGCTTCGTCGAGTTCGCCGTCGAACGTGACAATGCTCTTCACCCGGCTGGTCTTGCGCGAGGGGAGCGACATGATCTCGTCCCCCTTGCGAATAATGCCCGAGGCAATGGTGCCGCTGAAGCCGCGGAAGTCAAGGTTCGGCCGCAGCACGAGTTGCACCGGAAAGCGGAAGTCCTCCAGGTTGCGGTCGGAGCCGATGTACACAGTCTCCAGCAGCGGCATCAGCGCCGGCCCTTGATACCAGGGCATGAACTTGCTGGACGTGACGACGTTCTCACCCTTCAGGGCCGACATGGGCATGAAATGGACATCGGGCAGATCGAGGCGTGAGGCAAACTCGGAGTAGTCCGCTTTGATCTTCTCGAACACTTCTTGCTGATAATCGACGGCGTCCATCTTGTTGATGGCGACGACAATGTGCTTGATCCCCAGCAGCGAAACGATGAACGAATGCCGCTTGGTCTGCGTGAGCACACCATGCCGCGCGTCGATCAGAATGACGGCCAGGTCCGCCGTCGATGCGCCGGTGGCCATATTGCGAGTGTACTGCTCGTGGCCCGGAGTATCCGCGATGATGAACTTGCGCTTCTCAGTCGAGAAGTAACGATAGGCAACATCAATGGTGATCCCCTGCTGCCGTTCGTCTTGCAAACCATCGGTGAACAGCGCCAAATCCGGTTCGCCGCCCGTGGTGCCATAGCGGGCCGAGTCTTTGGTAATTGCCGAGAGTTGATCTTCGTAGATCATCTTGGCTTCATAAAACAACCGGCCGATGAGCGTGCTCTTGCCATCGTCCACGCTGCCGCAGGTGATGAACCTTAAAATCTCTTTGCGCTCGTGCTGGGACAAATATTCATTGATATCGGATTTAATCAGCGCGGACTGGTGAGACATTGGATTATTGATTTGAAGATTAGGAATTGAGAATTCGGCGGAACTTCACGATGAATTCTTAGCCACCGGCTTTAGCGGCTTTTGCACCTGTCTTGAACCCGAAGGGTTCGCAGCCATTAGCCCCGGGTTGAGGCGTTAGCCGATACCCGGGGCTAATGGGAAAATCATCCACCCGATCCCGAAGGGATCGCAGCGGCATGAGGCTGCGATCCCTTCGGGATCGGGTGGATGGAATATGTCTCGGGACCCCCAGGTGTCGCTGCGCTCAACCTGGGGCTAATGGCTTTGATCCCTCCGGGATCGATTCAAATACGCTCACAAAGCCGGACCGTCTCGGAAGCCGGTGGCTAAGGAAACAATTAGAAATATCCCTCTTTCTTCTTCTTCTCCATTGACCCCGCTTCGTCCGAGTCGATTAGTCTTCCTTGCCGTTCGCTAAATGTTGTCAGCAACATCTCTTGAATAATCTCCGGCAGCGTTGTCGCGTTGGAATCGACAGCGCCGCTCAAAGGATAGCAACCGAGCGTTCTAAATCGCACGCGGCGCATCTCCGGTGTTTCGCCCGGCTTTAGCGGCAGGCGGTCATCAT
Organism: Anatilimnocola sp.; assembly: GCA_043744755.1. Taxonomy (GTDB): domain Bacteria; phylum Planctomycetota; class Planctomycetia; order Pirellulales; family Pirellulaceae; genus Anatilimnocola. The sequence continues at coordinate 1,659 of JAYTUF010000859.1, read as the reverse complement.
CGACCAGGATCATGGTGCCGTCGCGCCAGACGATGGGGCGCTCTTTGGCGAAGTAGAGCGGGACGATGGGGATGTTTTCCAGGTGGATGTATTGCCAGACATCGAGTTCAGTCCAGTTCGAGATTGGGAAGACGCGGATGCTTTCCCCTTGGCGGACCTTCGTGTTGTACAGGCTCCAGAGTTCCGGGCGTTGGTTTTTGGGATCCCAACGATGGAACTCATCGCGGAAAGAAAACACTCGCTCCTTCGAGCGCGACTTTTCTTCATCCCGACGCGCTCCACCGAAGGCGGCGTCGAACTTGTATTTGTTGAGGGCCTGCTTCAGACCTTCCGTCTTCATCACGTCGGTGTGAACCTTGCTGCCGTGCGTGAACGGATTGATGCCTTGCTTGAGACCTTCTTCGTTGATATGCACGATCAGCTTGAGGCCCAGTTCCTTGGCGACGTAGTTATCGCGCAGGTGGTACATCTCGCGGAATTTCCACGTCGTATCGATGTGCATCAACGGGAACGGCGGCTTGGCGGGGGAGAAAGCCTTCTGGGCCAGGCGGAGCATGCAGGCCGAGTCCTTGCCGACGGAATAGAGCATCACCGGGTTCTCGAACTCGGCGGCCACCTCGCGGATGATGTGAATGCTCTCGGCTTCGAGTTGTTTCAGGTGCGTTAGGGAATAGCCTGTCATGCCATCGGTACTCGGGGAAAGGGCGCGAATCGGTTTCAATTCGCATGGTACCAGGGGTCAGGGTTCAGGACTCAGGGGGTCGGGAGGTCAGGTGACTTCCCACTGCTGCTTACTTGTAGGAAAATGCTGGCAGCGGGAAAATAGCAATCGCGTCACAAGCGAGCAGAATCCACGCTTGCGAATGCAAGCAGTACGCGCGGGCGGATTGCTTTTGAACGGCAAAACGCTATCGTAAGTCCAACCCGTGATGGGCGATGCGTCGATTGTTCGAGGAAACTGCAGGTCATGCGCAATCAACCCGTTTATTGGTCGGAGGGAATGTTCCTCAGGCCACAGCACTTCCAAGCCGCGGAGCGGTATTGGAATGAGCTGAACGATGTCTCCCAGCAGATCGACCACCCCTATTACTACGGCCTGCGCACCCTTTCCATCAGCCGCCCCGCGATTGCCAACAATCAATTTCAAGTCACGCAGTTGCAAGCCCGCTTGAAAGACGGGACCATCGTCCACCTGGAAGCGGGACAAGACCCTGATCGGCTGGACCTCAAGGATTCACTTTCCGGCAAAACGCTCGACGCCGTGAGTTTGACCGAAGCATTCGAAAAAGAAGCGAAGGTACGAGTCTTTCTCGCCGTGCCTCGGCTGATGCTCGGCCGGAAAAATGCGGGCACGAAAGAGACGTCGGCCGATGCCCGTTATGGGATCGATCTGAAATCGATTCAAGACGAAAACGAAGGTGGCAACGATCAGGAAGTGGAATTCCGCGGCCTGAACATTCGCCTGATGCTTTCGACTCAGAACCTCACCGGATATGAGGTCATGCCGATTGGCCAGGTGAAGCGGGCCGGCGGCGCGGCTTCGGCGCCGGAGCTCGACGCGGAATACATTCCGCCGCTGATTGCGATTGAATCCTGGCCGCCGCTGAGCCGCGACATCATCCGCGTGATCTATGACCGGATTGGCGAGTGCATCGGCGT
>JAYTUF010000858.1:0-14226 GCA_043744755.1 Anatilimnocola sp. | reverse complement strand
ATCGAGGATCGTGGATTCGATCCGATGCACCAGCTTCCGCGGCTCGCCACTCGCCGGAATGCAGTAATGCCATCGCCGCGAGCCCATCGTGCCATCGGGAATTCCCAGCACTCGGCGTGCGAGTACATTGCTGCCCCGGAAATCACCGAGTAGCCAGGCATCGAAACCAAATTCGCGGAGGGCGGATTGGATGGCAGAAAGTTCAAAGTTCAAGGTTACTTCCCCTCAATCCCATCCAAAGCAAACGCCGCGGCATCCCGTACGCTCGGGTTCTCATCTTGCTCAGCGATCTTTTGCAGACGAGTTTTGGCGTCCGCCGCTTGGTTGCCCATTTGGCTGAGAGCGAAGACAGCGGCGGCGCGGACCTGCCATTCGGCATGGTCGAGGGCTTTGATGAGCGCGGGGACGGCCGCTTTCCCCTTGGCTGCGAGCGCGACGGCGGAGGACTGCCGATCGGCTTCTATGTTCAGGGCTGCAATCAGTTCGGTCACGCTCTTTTGGGCTGGCGGAGATTGCGCGGGGTCAGCCGCTGATGCGACCGGCGTGGAGGCGGGATCGAGGGACGTTTTCATCACCGTTTCACCCGCCGCAACCGGCGGCGGCGGGGCAGGCTCGGGAGTGTTCGGCCCGCAGCCAATGAGCGATGCCAGCGAAAGACAAATCAAAAGCAGGGGCAGCCAATGGTTCATTTGTAAGTTCCCATGATTCAAACCGGTTCCGTCGAACAGATCTTAACAGTTGCCCCGCGCCGCTTGTTCACAACGGGTGATCTTCTCGACACGGTTTGCGTGGCGGCCTCCTTCGAATTCGGTTTCCAGCCAGGCCTTCACGATGGGCGAGAACTCCGCGATTTGATCTTCCGAGAGGCACAGGACGTTGACGTCGTTGTGCTGCCGGCAGAGGCGGGCGACGCGCTCGTTGGGGACGATGGTGGCGCGGACGCCGGGGAACTTGTTGGCGGCGATGGCCATGCCCACGCCAGTACCGCAGACAAGTATGCCGCGGTCAACCTGTTGTTGCGAGACCTTGCCCGCGACCAGCGCCGCGAAATCGGGATAGTCCACACTGGCCGCCCCGTTCGTCCCCTCGTCGCTGACTTCATGTCCCCAGGAACGCAACAGCGGCGCGAGTTCGCTTTTGAGCGTTACGCCGCGATGATCGCTGCCTATCGATATCCGCATGGCCTATCCTGTCTCAAAACTGAGAACTCAAAACTCAAAACTTCCTACGGGTTATCCAAATCAATTTCCGCCACCCACTCGGCGAGATAGGCATCGATCTGCTCAGCGCATTTGCGATACATGTCGGTTGGCCCGCCGATAGGGTCGGCCACGTCGCCGCGGTTGCGCGAAATAACAAACGTCCGCGAGGCTGCTTCTGGCCAATGATTCAGAATGGCTTCGCGGTGGCCGCGGGTCATGGTGATGATCAGGTCGGCGTAACGCACCAGGCGATCGCTGAGAGGCTGACTTTCGTGCAGCGAGAGATCGAGACCCCGTTCGTTCATGATCGAGATGGCTTCGGTCGCGGCCCGGCCACCCGGTGCGGCGGCAATGCCGGCGGACATCACCAGCACACCGCTATCGTCGAGCTTATCGGCCGGCTGTTTCAGCTTGTCAGCAAGCCGCTTCCGCAACAACACTTCCGCCATGGGGCTGCGGCAGGTGTTGCCGGTGCAGACGACCACGACCATCCAACTTGCAAGACGCTTAAGATTGGCTTCGGAGATTACGCCGCTGCGGAGCACTTGCAACTGATTGCCTACAATCCGCACCAGCGACGACCGTTGCCCAAATCGGCTGCGACCTTCGTCCAGTACCAGATCGACCTTTGAGCCCAGCCGAGCGACCACTTCCTTTCCCGTGATCGTATCGGGATCGGACGCCTGTCGAGCGCCGCACATGACGAGCGGCCCGGCCACCAGCCGCAATACACCGAGCAACATATCGTGCGCAGGCACGCGCATCCGGATTCGCTTCTCCGGCGCGACCAGCGTTTGAACACTTTTGGGCAGACGTTGAATGACGCTTTCCAGCTGGGCATCTTCCAGTTCAAGCGTCACCGGCCCCGGCCAACAACGGCGGGCCAGTCGCAGAGCCAGCGAAGGCATCTGCGGGGCGAAATCGAGGGCGTCGTCAGTGCTGCGGATGGCCAGCGTGAGCGGTTCGTTCGGCAGCGGCTGACGGATGGCGGCGAGCCGCTGCACGGCGTCTGGATTGAGAGCACTGGCAGCCAGCACGTAGACCGTCTCGGACGGAAACGCGACCAGTTTGCCCTCGACGAGAGCTTGCACTGCCCGGTGTACTACGTCGCGGGGATCGTCGGTTTGATTGACGTCGATGACGAGAGGCGACATTTCGTCCCAAACACTCTTCGCCCAGCATGGGGCCAGAAGCGCCGGCCTACACTCCGATGTGGACGTCTTAATTGCTTATTGTATCGGGGGTTGCGCGGGCGGGCAAGGGACGAGGCGAGTAGTTCTGAGTTTTGAGTTCTGAGTTTTGAGACAAGAAAAAGACTTGCATCCGCTCCTCCTGTCTCAGAACTCAAAACTCAGAACTCAGAACTTGCCCACCCCGATCAATGCTGTCATGTCCGAAACCGGTGATGCGGTGCGTTCACTGCCGCCGATGTAAAGGGAAGTATCGACCACCCTGCGCCGGCACGGATGCTAGCTAAAATCTCATCTTTACGCAGGCATAGAGTTGGAAGGCAAGGGACTGCCCGCCCGGTACACGATGCAAGTCTGTTGGCAAACTCGGCCGTGGGGCAAGTTTTTAACTTGCCAGAGCAGCGGCTCGGTGCCTCCGTGGGCAGTCTCCTCAGGATGAGAACTCGCTGCTAAGAGCGGAGGAATTGCATATGACCCATGCGCTCCCCAAAGTCTGGGGCGGTTTGCTGCTGTTGCTAGTTACCAGCGGCGCGGTGTTCGCGCAGCAACCAGGACCGGCTGCTAACTTGCCGGTTGCCGGACCCGTGCCGCCGATCAGTTCGACCAAGAACCTGTTGCAGACGTTTATCGATGGCGGGCCGTTGATGTATCCCATCGCGGCTTGTTCGTTTTTGCTGGTGATTTTTGTCTGCGAGCGGTTCGTCACTCTGCGGCGCGGGCAAGTGGTTCCGCGGCCCTTCGTCACTCGCGTCTTCGAACAATTGCGCGAAGGGCAACTCGACCGCGAAGCGGCGCTCGCGCTCTGCGAGAAGAACGGCAGCCCCGTGGCGATCGTCCTCGCCGGTGGCTTTAAGAAATGGGGCCGGACTGCTGTCGAAGTGGAACAAGCGGTACTCGATTCGGGCGAACGCGTGACGAATGGCCTCCGTAAGTACCTCCGGCTGTTCAACGGCATTTCGCAAATCTCGCCGTTGCTGGGACTGCTCGGCACGGTGATGGGCATGATCTCGTCGTTCAACGCCATTTCGTCTTCGCAAGAAAGCGGCCAGCGCGAAATGATGGCTGCTGGCATTGCCGAAGCCCTGATCACTACCGCGGCCGGCATGTTAATAGCAATTCCCGCACTGCTCGCCTATCTGCATTTTCTCAGCAAGGTGGATGGCCTTGTTTCGGAAATCGATTCGCATGGGCAGAAGCTGGTTGAGATGATTTCGGCTGATGGTCTGGACCGACTCGCCGCAGCGCGGGCGCCACAACGAAAGGCGAAAGCCGCATAGTCGTCTTTCGCTCCGCGAAAGAACTCGCCTTTTCCACTATCGCGAAACGTAACCGAATAACGACGTCCGGGGAGATTAATCGATGCCTTTGAAGATGCATCAAGATGAAATGCCGCAGATCAATCTCACGCCGATGATCGACATCATTTTCCAGCTCATCATTTTTTTCATGGTGGGCTCGCGGTTCACGGAGATGGATAAGAAGGTCGATGTCAGCGTGCCGCAGGTCGGCAATGCCTCGCAATTGCCCACCGCGCCGACGCGGTATGTGGTGAACGTCCATCGCGATGGTCAGCTCACATTCAACAATCAGCCGGTAACGCTGGACAGCCTGACTGCCGAACTCAAAGCTGCTCGCAAAACCAAGACAGACCTGAATGTGGTCGTGCGCGGCGATGCCGATGGTCCGCTGCAAAACGTGGCCGCGGTGCTGACCGCGTGCCGTCAGGCGGGCGTGGCCGATGTGGGGATTTCCGTTCGCGGTGGGACCGCCAAGAGCGGCGTCAACGAAAGGCGATAAACCGGTGCGCTTCAGTGGGATGAATTTGATCGGAGCGATTGGGCCGGACTATACCCTGCAATGGGTGTTGTTCGCCGGGCTTTCGGTTTGGTCCGTGCTGCTGCTCGCGATGATGTGGACCCGCTGGGGCCAGGCCCGCCCGCTGGTCAAGTGCGTCGCGCTCTCCGTCTTTGCCCACTTGTTACTCGTCCTGTTCATGTGGGGCACGCGGGTCCTCTCGATGTTGCCGCCCGGTGAATCATTGGCCGGCACAGTGCAAGTGCGGTTGGTGGAAGATGCCGGGGATGAAGACCTTACGCCCTTTCCTGAAGCACCAATGGAAGCCACCGACGCGCCGCTCGAAAGCATCGCGCCACCATTGCTCCCTGCTCCTCCAGCGGAAGAAAAGAAGCCTGCGGAAACCTCACCGCCAGTAGTTGCGCAGCAAGCTCCGCCGGCGCAACCCGCTCCCGATCCGCCGATGAATCAGGCAGCCGACGAAACGGCACCGCGGCCTGAGAATGCTTTGCGGCAGCCAATGACCGATTTGGCGCAGAATGAATTGCGCGATCCGCCGATGGCACCGATGTCGCCAACGGAAACGCCGCGAGTGCTCGACGATCCGCTCAATCCCCCGCGGCAACACATTCCCGTCTCACAACCGGCGGCCGTTCCGCGCCGAATCGCCGATGGTGAAGCTATCGCGCCGCAGTTGCAACTTCGCATGCGGGCCGATCGCTTTGAACAAGCGAAGCGCTACGGCGCAACGCCCGATAGTGAACGGGCCGTCCGCGCGGCGCTCGTTTGGCTCTCGACGAATCAACATGCCGATGGTCGCTGGCTCGCCGCGGCGCATGGCGCGGGTCGAGAAACTCGCGCGCTGGGGCAAGATCGACAGGGCGCTGGACAAAAAGCTGATACCGGCATCACCGGACTGGCGCTGCTTGCCTTTCTCGCTTCCGGCCAAACACATTTGGAAGGCGAGCATCGCGAAGCCATTCAGCATGGTCTCGAGTTTCTGCTCGCCAGCCAGGCCGAGAACGGCAGCCTCGCGGGTGAAGCGGAGTTGTTCGCGGCCATGTATTGCCACGGCATCGCCAGTCTCGCGCTGTCCGAAGCTTACGCCCTCACCGGCGATCGCCGGCTGCATGAGCCGGTGCGACGAGCGGTCAATTACACGCTCGAAGCTCAGCACATCGGCGGTGGTTGGCGGTATCAGCCGCATGATGCGGGGGATCTCAGTCAGTTCGGCTGGCAACTCATGTCGCTGAAGTCCGCGGAGATGGCTGGCCTGAAAATACCGGATGGCACGCGCGTGCGGATGATTCGTTTTCTGCGGACGGTCACCGCGGGCAGGTATAAGGGTCTCGCCAGCTATCGCCCCGGCGAGATGGCCACGCGTCCCATGACCGCCGAAGCGCTGGCTTGCCGCTATTTTCTCGATGCGGAGAACAGTCCCGAAGCCATCGAAGAAGCGGCCGCATTCATCAGCCAGGAGTTGCCCCGCGGCGATCGCGTGAATCTCTATTATTGGTACTATGGCACGCTGGCCTTATTCCAAAAACAAGACGCCGATTGGATTCGCTGGAACAACGCGTTGCAAAGCGAATTGCTGCCGCGGCAACGGAGCGATGGCCCCTTCCTCGGCAGTTGGGACCCCGATCAAGTCTGGGGCGGTTACGGCGGCCGCGTCTACAGCACGTCGCTGGCCTGCCTGAGTTTGGAAGCCTACTATCGTTACTTGCCCGTCTATGCCGACCCCGTCGGTGGCACCGACCGGTTGACCGAAGCGCCAGGCTCACCAGCGCGGCCGCGGTGAGTGTTGGTCGTAATGGTGGTGTGCCACTGGCAAGGAAGCCGCGCGCTCGACTTCATTTCGTGAATAAGCAGAACCGCGGCTGACGGCCAGTGCTGAGCCGCGAACCGACGCTGCTACCGGGTCCGACATTCCTCGCCCAACAGCACTGGCAGGAAGACTCGGCCACGTCTTGTTTGATGGGAAGTCGATGGCTCGTCTTCCTAGCCAGTGCCACACCCTCTGAATCTCATTCAGTCACAGGCACCGACCATTGCCAGAACGCAACCGAAGCAGCAATCATCGCCAAGGCGAAGATCAAATGACCACTGGCGAGCGCGATCGAGAGCCAGAGGATCGTCCCCACGATCAGCAGCAACGGGCGGGCAAAGCGGTTCCAGATCAAAATCGGAAACGCGAACTCAAATGCCACGATGGTATGGGCCCAGGCATTGAGTACAAACGGCGAGCCGCGGAGAAACGTCAAGTCGAAGGGGCGCGAACGCGTTTGAGCGAGCAGATACCACATCGCATCGCCCACCCACCAAGGTTGCTGCGCGAGTTTGGACATGCCCATCATGAACACGAGCGCGGCCAGGTGGACTTGGATCAACTGCAAGCAGAGATTCGCGAAGACTGAAGGCTGAGGGTTTTCGCCAGTTTTGCGGCGCTTCAGCCAGGCATTGACGCCAAACCATTCGCCGCTGGGCGCGAAGCATAAATAGAAGAGGAGGGGGCACAGTATTGGCTCCGCCAGTCCGCTGATCATCGGTACGCGATGGACGTAGCTGAGCAGCATCACCAGCGTGACCGCGGCGGCGGCCCGGCTGAACAAACCCGCAGCGAGCAAAGCCGCGGCGGCCAGGGCCAGGCTATGAAAGATCCACAACTCATTGGATTTGGTCGCTAAGGACAGTAGCGAATAGCGGTAGTTTCTGACACCCTCGGCATCGCCGCCGAGGAGGCGATTGACAGTTTCCTGCGGCAACAGGCTGTCCGGCGCTAACCAGCGCGTCAAGTCACCGGTGAATGTCAGGAAGTAGACCATTGCCAGCAAACCGGTCGCGATGCGCACGACGGCCAGCGGCTGAGATTGGGCGGGCGTGAACCAGAACTGATTCCAACCCTGCCCGACGGCGATGGCCCATTCTTCCCAATACGTCACGGCTTGTTTATTCATTAACATTAGGAGCCTCCTTGGCGCGGGGCGACTTCGTTGCGAGCCGAACGCTTGATGGCTTGCACCTGGTTGTCTTCGTCGAACCAGACATCGGCTTCGTAGAGGGCAACGTCATAAGCGGGCGCGGTGGGATTGTCGCGGGGCAGGCCAGGCAGGAGAAACTCAATGTCGATCGGTTGACTGCGACGCCTGACGCAGCGGACCACACAGCGGCGAGCCTCGTTTTCCCTCATGATCCGCTTGCCAAGGGACCGCGCGATTTCGCTGGTCACATCGTCTTGCGGGTTTTCACCCTCGGCGTTCATCGCCAGTTCGCGGGCCAGCGTAAAATATCGCTTCTGGCTTTCGAGCAGTTTCGAACCATGATCGGGAAGGGTCACGGTTTTCAGGAGCTTCTGCTGCGCAACGGACTTATCGCCATCGGCATACAGATCGAAGACAAAGACACTGTCATCGGTGACTTCGCCCCAGGTCAGCGCGAAGGGGGTGAAGTTCGGGTCAAAATTCAAAAGCTGGGTGTAAAAAGCAAAGACCCGCACCAGGCGAGTCTGCAATGGCGACCGCATGTTGTTCGAGCTGAGCACCACCAGCACGCAGAAGAAGTGCATGAAAATCAGGAGCGACGCCGCTCCCCGCCAGGTGGAATTCCACTCGGCCGGAGGCAGGCGCGGGGCGGGATTTTGGCTGGCCATCGTCGAGTGGATCCGTCAGCGGCTATAGGTGGGGGAGATTTCTGCGATTAATTCGGCAGCGGGCGCACCAATTGAAGTGCCTGGCCGAAGTCGCCTACTAGAGTGTAGGCCACGCCCCAAAGCATGCGGCAGAAAAGCAACATGGCAAATTGTTGCGCCAAGAAATGAAGAAAGACTGGATCCCGCCGTGAGATCCAGTCTTTCCACAAATTCGTCGGATATCAGTCGGCAGCAACAGGGGAGCTGCCGACCAATTGAACACAAAGCCTGTGGATCCGAACGATCAAAACTACTTAGCAGCTTCCGGAGCAGCGGGAACGGCTTCAACGGCCGGAGCGGCTTCGACAGCAGCGCCGTGCGAGTGACCACCGCAACCATTGCAACCACCGCACGAGTAACCGCCGCACGAGCAGCTGCTGTAGCAGCTAGACGAGCAGCAGCGACGACGGCTCTTACGACCACCGCAGCAGCTAGACGAGCAGCAAGAGCTCGAGCAGCAGCCATTGCTGCTGCAGCAACCGCCACCACAATTCGAGCAACCGCCACAGCTGCTTCCGCAACTGCAACCGCCGCAACGACGGTGACCGAAGGCCGAGGCCTCCTTCTCACCACCAATCAAAGCCAAGCCAACCATCGCGAAGAACATCGCGACACCCAAAATAACAATACGGTTCATTCTTAGATCCTCCACTTGCCTTCAGGTACCTTCAGGCGAAACGACTCAAGTTGCCGTCAACATAGGAATACCTCGCAACGCGACGGCGTGAAATCGAGCGAGGTTCAACCTTCTGTACCCTGCGGGCCCGCATATCTTCGTATGGTCTTGCCCTGTTAGTGCTAAACCCTATCACTTACGAAGAATGCAGTGGTCACACAGGCTAGGTTGCTAAGGTAACAGGCGCGAACCTAATGTCAAGCGGTCCACGTTAATTTACGTAGTCTGCGTTGACTTTCTGCCGCACCGTCACCTTGTGATTGAACATAGCACCACAAGCCCCGTCAGGGGCAAGAAAATGAAAAAGACCCCATTGGCTGCAGCCAATGCGGTCTTTTTTTGATAGTTCCTAAACAGTTATCCTGTCATAGGTTAACTGCATTCACTATGATTTTTACTGCCTTACCGTGCCGGGGGGTACTGCCGGTAGAACCGCTTGTACGGCCGCGGGCTGGCCCTGGGCTGCTGTCGCCGCAGCGATAGCTTCTTGCTGTTTCTTCAGCATGTCGGCAGGATCTTCAAAATTCAAGAATTGTGGGCCGGTTCCGGCAATTAGCTCAATCGCAAAGCCGGCGATCCGCCAGCCATCAGTTTGTCGCCGCAAGACCCAGATGACGGAATGGGTGTAGGTTTGCTGCCCGTCGCTTTCCACCCAGCGGGCTTGAACGTGGGCGCCGTTGGGGTTCATGGGCAGAAACTGGGCCTGGGCCACTTCGAACTGAGCGTGCGGCGCGGCGACAGGTTCCACCGGCATTTGATGCCGGATCGTTTCTTCACGAGCCTTCGTGGTCAACAACGCTGAGATGGTCGCCGCATCCCCTTCCCGCATCGCGTCGAGAAACACCGTTACCACCTGGTCGGGCGTGGCTTCGACTGGAACTTGCTTGGCAGCAGCGACCGCCATATTGCCGGGCAGTGCCACCTGACTGGGATTGAGTTCCGGCGTGGACCGATTAACATCCGCTTTGTTGCAGCCGACGAAACTTCCCGCGGCCAGCACTAAGAGGCAGAGATTCCAAGCCAATCGCTTCATTGTCAGACATCCTTGTCTTGCTGGTTGGTGCCGGGGCAAGCGCAATCTCACCTTCCCGTTTCGAGCACTCGCGCAGTCTGTCAAACCCAAGCTTACCGGTCAAGATGAATTAGCATGCTTCCACGAAAGGGGACAGTTGCTGTCACTCCTGATGCGAATGCGATACCATTTTCTCAGGCCGACCGCGTTGTCATTTGAAGATTTGATCGATCTGCTATCCAAACCGATGAACCATCCTCGCAGCCAGCAGCAGTTTGAACTCGCGCGGCAATCACTGGCGGGGGGTGTCTCTTCGTCCACTCGCGTCAACAAAGCCTTGGGGCATCCGCTCTTTTTTGAGCGGGCGGCGGGTTGCCGATTGTGGGACTTGGATGGCCGCGAATATGTCGATCTTTGTTGCAGCCACGGTGCGACGCTGCTGGGCCATGGCGATCCGCGGATTCGCGTGGCCGTTGAACAGTCGCTAGCACGCGGCGCTCCTTGTTCCTATGAAAACGAAACGCATGCCCAACTGGCCGAGCTCCTGTGCCAGTCAGTCCCCTGCTTGGAACGCGTGCGCTATACCTGTTCCGGCAGTGAAGCGACCATGCACTGCTTGCGCTTGGCGCGGGCGTTCACGGGACGCACCAAGATTCTCAAGCTTGAAGGAAATTTTCATGGTTATCACGACCAGGTGATGTACAGCATCAACACGCCGCTGGAGCAACTGGGGAGCGAAGCCGAACCGACCCTCTTTCCTGCCTCACAAGGAATGCCGGCTGCTCTCGCCGACCAATTGGTGCTCGTGCCCTATAACAACGTCGAGTTGCTGGAGGCGGCAATTCAAAAACACGCGCACGAATTGGCGGCGGTCATTTGCGAACCCATTTATTACAACGCCGGTTGCATTGTGCCTACGCCCGAGTTTGCTGCGGCGCTTCGGCAATTGACGCAGCAATATGGCGTGCTGTTGATCTTCGACGAAGTCCTCTCCGCGTTTCGGATGGGGCCAGGCGGAGCGCAGCAATACCTGGGGGTTACGCCCGACCTCTGCACGCTGGGCAAAGCGGTCGGCGGCGGCTATCCGCTCAGTGTGTTTGGTGGGCGGGCGGACATCATGGCCCGTCTAATGCCCCAAGGCGATTGCCAGCACAGCGGCACGTACAACGGCCATCCGCTCGTTGTGGCCGCGGCGCTCGCGGCCGTGCGAGCTTATCTGGAGCCCGGCTTCTATTTGCATATCAGCGCCATCGGTCACCAGTTGTTTACCGGAATGAACGAACTCTTCGAGCGGCACGGCCTGAATGCCTATGTTCGCGGTTTGGGAGCCAGGTTCGGCATTTATTTCGCTTCACCCGGAATCAGTGATTACCGCGGCGCACTCGCTCACGATCGCCCGCAGATGTTGCGCTTCGTTAATGCCGCCATCGAACAAGGAGTTTATTTTCATGACTACGGCGGCGCGGCTTGCCACCACGGTTTTTGCGCGGCCATGACCGCGGCGGATGTGACCGAAACTCTCTCCCGACTGGATCGCGCCGTACTCTCGATGAAATCATAGTGGTATCACCCATGCGCATTGCTCTCGGTCAGTTGTGGCAAGAAACGAACACCTTCAATCCGCTGCGCACGGCGCGGGCCGATTTTGAAGCGTTCGGCGTGTTGCGCGGCGACCAAATGCTGCGCGAGATGAGCAACACGAATGAACTAGGCGGCATGATCCAAGCGCTGCAGGCCTGGCCGTCGCCGCCGGAACTCGTTGGACTCGCACGACTGCCCGCCTGGCCCGCCGGACTATTGACGCCGGAGACTTTCGATTGGCTCAAACAAGAACTGCTCGATAGCTTGCACGCGGCGGGCAAGATCGACGCGGTGCTGCTGGCCTTGCATGGTTCACTCGTGGGGGAACTGCATCCCGATGTGGAAGGGGAGATTCTAACCGCCGTGCGCGAAGTCATTGGCCCCGCGGTGCCGCTCGTCGCCACGCTCGATTTGCACGCCTTTGTCACGCCCGCGATGATCGCCGCCGCCGATGCCTTGGTGCTGTTTCATACGATTCCACACGTGGATGTGATGAACACCGGTCGCCGCGGCGCGGAAGTTTTGCGTCGCATCCTTTACGAAGGCGCAAAGCCAGTGGTCGCCTGGCAACCCGTTCCCGTCGTGCTGCCGGCGGAAGTGGCGAACTCGGAAGAGCCGGGCAATATTGCCGCGGTTCGCAAAGCACGGCTGCAATATTGGGAACAGCAGGCCGGTGTGTTAACCGCCGGTGTGGCAACGGTGCAGCCTTGGCTCGACGTGCCTCTGCTTGGTTCTGCGGTGGTCGTAGTCACCGATGGCGACGAACAGCTCGCGCGAACGATTTGTGCTGAACTCGCGACCGATTTGTGGCAAGGGCGTGAGCAGTATTTGCCCACGCTCACTGATCTTCCCGCTGCCATTCAAATTGCGCTAAACGGTGACGGATTAACGGTGCTGAGCGATAGCGCCGACGCCACCACCTCTGGCTCCATCGGCAATGGGACCGCGTTTCTGGCGGAAGCTTTGAAGCACGCCTGGCCACGCCCAGCTTTGCTTGCCATGTTCGATCCCCGCATCGTGCAGCAAGCTCAAGCAGCGGGCGTTGGGGCGAGCATCGATTGCCTGTTCGGCACTGTTCCGCCAACCGATTTCGTGCAACCGCTGCGAGCGACGATGAAAGTCGAAACGATTTTCCCTACCGCGTTCACGCTTTCCGGCCATCTGGGGAGTAATCTCAAAATTGATCTGGGAACTAGCGTGCTGCTGCGAACAGGCAACGTCTGCCTGGCGGTGACCAGTCGCAGCGGCCCGCACTTCGCGCCGGAGTTGTTTCGCGCGGCGGGACTGGAGCCGTTTACAGCGCAATTGCTCGTCGCCAAAAGCCCCTGCGGCTTTCGCGCTGCCTATCGTGACGTGGCGAGCCGCATCCTCAATGTTCGCTCGCCCGGGGCTGCCCCCGCGGACTTTTGGAACTTGCCGTTCGTCAATATTCAGCGGCCCCTTTGGCCTTGGGATGAGTTTGAATGGTCGCCGCAACCGATGGTGAAGCGCTGACTCCGCCCCTTGCGTCCGGGGGCGAAACGTCCGATGCTGGTTGGCTCCATTGAACCAGGCGAGATGCAGCGATGAAGCTTGAAATCTGTGCGGAAAAAATCGATCTGGGCAACCGTGCGGCCGCGGCTGGCGCGGACGTGATCCGCGAGGCAATTGCAGCCCGGGGCGTGGCACACGTGATTGTCGCGACGGGCGCGTCGCAATTCGAAGTCCTGGGGCGGCTCGTGCAGGCCAAGGGGATCGATTGGGAGAAAGTAGTGTTCTTCCATCTCGACGAATATGTCGCGATGCCGATCACGCATCCCGCGTCATTCCGCCGCTATTTGAAAGAGCGTCTGGTCGAGCGCCTGCCGAAGCCGCCCGGAGCTTTTCATTATCTCAACGCTGAAGGCGACCCCGCTGCCGAATGTCGCCGACTCGGTGATCTGATCAAACAGCATCCGATCGACGTCGCCTTTATCGGCATCGGCGAGAATGGCCATCTGGCGTTCAACGATCCGCCGGCCGATTTTGTCACGGATGAACCATACATTGTCGTCATGCTCGACGAAGCCTGCCGCCGTCAGCAGTTCGGCGAGGGTTGGTTCCCCACGCTCGAAGCCGTGCCGACGCTCGCGATTTCAATGTCCGTCCGCCAGATCATGAAATCGAATGCCATCATCTGCAGCGTCCCCGATCAGCGCAAAGCCGCGGCCGTGAAGCAAGCCATTGAAGGGAGCGTCGCGCCGCAGGTTCCCGCCTCGATCCTGCAAGAGCATCCGCGGGCCACCATCTATCTCGATCCACCGGCCGCCTCGTATCTGACAAAGTCATAACAAACTGTTTCCCAATTAGCCTTCCGCCTTCGGCATTCATCAATCGGCACTCGTCAATCTTTTTTTCAGCATTGAGGCTCTCCCATGTCCGATCCACTTCCCGAACGCCCCACCGTCATCCTCTCCGGCTTCGGTGACGAAGCAGCCAATCAAAAGACGGCCGAGCAGCAATTCGCCGCGTTCGCCGCGCTGGGGCTGCAGTTTTATTCGATCCGATTCATCGATGCCGGCAACGGCGTCAAAAATGTGATGCAGCTGACGGTGGCCGAAATCGCCAAGGTTCGGCACTTGGAAGATGAATATGGCTTGAACGTCGCCACGCTTGGTTCGCCCATCGGCAAGGTGAAATTGCTCGATCAGGAAGATGGAACCAAGAATCGCTTCGTGCCGTTTGAGAAGTATCTGAACGACGAAGTGAAGAAAGCCTGCGAGCTGGCACATGCTTTTGAAACGAAGCTAATTCGCGGTTTTTCTTTCTATCATCCCAAGGGTTCAAACCCGGTCGATCATTTGCCGCAGGCCGTCGATCAACTGGGGCAGATCGCCGAATTGTGCCACCGCAGCGACTTGACCTTTGGCCTGGAAGTGGAAGCGAATCTCGTCGGTCAGACCGGCGATTTACTCGCGGAAATTCATCGCCAGGTCGATCATCCCGCCATGGTGCTGATCTTTGACGGCGCCAACATCGCCACGCAAGGCTTCAGCCCCACGGAGACGTTCGACCAGTACGAAAAGATGAAGAAGGGCTTGGGCTGGATGCACATCAAGGACTAT
>JAYTUF010000857.1:0-3602 GCA_043744755.1 Anatilimnocola sp. | reverse complement strand
GCTCGCGGACATTTCGCGAGAAGGCGGCGCTGGGCGAGGTGATGCTCGCGGCAAGCATTTGGGCGAGATTCGGCGCACTGGTATCTGCCCCGCCCGCGCTCAGGGGCACTTCCCGGCCGGCATCTCGTTTCTGGGCCCCGAAGTAACGCCGATGCAAATCAACAATCCGCCGCTCCGCAATCTGACAGAGCCAGGAGAAGGGATCACGGTCGCCCAGTTCAACACCCGGCAAGGCCCGCACCGCTTCGGCCGAGGTTTCCTGAAAGACGTCGTCGGGCTCGACTTTTCGCCGCAAAGCCTGGCCCAGTTGCCGCTCGATGAAAGCCATCAGCGGCGCTCGCCGCTGCTGCAGAAAATCGGCGAGGGCGGCGACATCGTGCTGCCGAATGCGGACGGCCAAGGGATTATGGCAGGGATCATCGCAGGGATTGTTCATGGGCAAGTCTCATGCTGAATCAACCCAAGAAGCGGGCCCAAGGAGCGGGCCCAAGAAGCGAGCTTGTCGCCGATAGTGTACCATCACCCACAGGCCCTCACTATGGAGCCGTTGGCCTGGTCCGCTTCTCGATTTTGCAAACCGCTGTTGGTAAACCGTTGGCGCCATGGAACTGACGATCAATGCCGGCACCGAAGCCTGGGGCGAGATTGAGCAGTGGGTCACGCGGTTTCTCGCTGCCTGGCAAGTGCAGCCTTGTCCGCCGCTGCATGACTATCTTCCCGCCCAGCCCGCGGCACTGCGCAAACTGGCGCTGATTGAACTGATTAAAGCGGATCTGGAACAGCGGTCCACCGTGCAGGACTTCAAAGCCCTGGAGACGTATGCGGTCGAGTTTCCCGAAGTGCTCGACGAGGGTGAATTGCCGCTGGAGTTGATCTGCGAGGAGTTTCACGTCCGCCGTGCCGCGGGGGAAACGGTTTCGCTGAATCGCTATTGCGAGCGCTTTCCCAAATCATCGGCAGCCCTGAAACGCGTCATCGCCGACCCTAGCGCGGCGACCATGTCCACCTCCGTTTGCCGCACGAATTTGTTTGCCTCGATCCAGCCGGGGCAAACGCTCGATGACTTTGAGTTGCAGTATGAACTGGGCCGGGGCGCTTTCGGCCGCGTCTATCTGGCCAAGCAGATTTCGATGCAGCGGCAGGTGGCGCTCAAGATTTCGGCGGACAAGGGGAACGAACCGCAGACGCTCGCGCAGCTCGATCATCCCTGCATCGTCCGCGTGTTCGACCAACGGCAAATCGCCGCGTCGCGGTTGCGACTGCTGTATATGGAGTTTGCCCCGAGCGGCACGTTGGCGGAAGTTGTTAAGCTCGTGCAGCAGAATCCCGCCTCAGCCCGCTCCGGCGCGATCCTCGTTTTGGCCGCGACGCAGGCAATGATCAAGGCCGGTGTGCCTCCGCTTGCCGTCGCCGGCTGGCCCAAGGAAATATCCGCCGCCCCTTGGAGCCAGGTCGTCTGCCGGATCGGCGCGAAGTTGGCCGAAGCGCTTGACTATGCTCATGGCCGCGGCATCTTGCATCGCGACATCAAGCCCGCGAACGTGCTGATCGGCGGCGATGGTTGGCCGAAGCTGGCTGACTTCAACATCAGTTTTTGCAGCAAGCTGGAGGGCGCTTCCCCCGCGGCCTACTTCGGCGGCAGCCTGGCCTATATGTCGCCGGAGCAACTGGAGGCCTGCAGTCCGCAGCACACGCGGCTACCCGAAACGCTTGATGCCCGCAGCGATTTGTTCTCGCTGGGCGTGCTGCTCTGGGAACTCTATTTTGGCGAACGACCCTTTGACGATGGCTCGCTCGACAATGAATGGAACACCAAGCTGCAGGAGATGATCCACCGGCGGTACGACGAAAAACCGTACCGCAGCGTGCAACCCGCGGATGGCGTTGCCCAGCGGTTAGAAAAAGTCCTCCGCCGACTCCTCTCGCCCAACCCCGACGACCGCCAGGCGAGCGGCATCGCGCTCGCCCGCGAACTGCGGCTGTGTCTCATTCCCGGCGCATCAACTTTTCTCGAACGGGCCCAATACGGCTGGCGCGGAATCGCGCTCAAGTTTCCGCTGCTGTCGTTGATTCCCATCAACATGCCGCCGCTGGTTGTTTGGGGCGCTATGAACTTTTTCTACAACCAAGACGAACTGATCCACAACTTTCATAAGGGTCAGCCGGACGAAGCTGCCGCCCGAGCCGCGATTCAAGCGGTATTTGAGGGCACTTCCCTGTTCTTGAATTCCATCTTCTATCCGCTGGGCGTCATTCTCGTGCTGCTCTACATGGCCCCGGTCAGCGGCGCGATCCGGCAGTATCGTCAACAGCGGGGGGCCATGGACCCCGCGGCGGTCAACAGCGCGCGGCGGCGCGTCTTGTGGTGGGGCTCGTGTCTGTCTTGGGTCGCCTGCATCGAATGGATCATCGCCGGCATCAGCTTTCCCATTTTTATTCGCCTGTTCCTGCCGGCGGAGTTTGGTCCGGTCCCTGCGACGTTTTTCCTGCATTTCGTTGTGTCGCTGACGCTCTGCGGCTTCATGTCGCTCTCGCTCCCCTGGCTGGCGACGACGTGGATCACGCTGCGAGCGCATTACCCCGCGCTGCTGGGCGCCGGCACTCCCGATGAATGGGAGCAACACCAACTGGGCAGACTCCGGCGGCAATCGGCGGGCTTCCTCATCAGCACCATCCTGACCACCTTGATCGCGCTCTTGATTCTGGTGGTCTGGTATCCGCCAACCTTCGATCCCAAAAGAGCCTGGTACGACGACAACATTCACTGGACGGCCGTGATGATCGTCACCGCGCTAATCACGAGCACCATTTCGTACCTCCTCTACCAGCAAATTCAAGAAGACCTAAAAGTCCTGCTCGCCGTGATCCGCGCCTCCGACCCGTCGGTGACAGTCAGCACGTCGATTGATTCGCTGTAGCACAATCCAAACTCCCTCGGACGTGAGTTTTGACGACCGCGGATTCCATCCTGTTCGATGACAAAGTCCACCTATTTTTCAACGCCCATCCCCCCGGAAACCCGCGTGCGGCGCTGGGTCGCGGTGAAGAACCCGTTGAGTTTTTCAACTCGTCACTTTCCTGGTTCTTGACTGGAATCGCTGGCGACGTTCGGTTGCCTTCACCGATCCTGCCGTTGACTTCGACTGCGACCGGTGACCAGCAGACCTGGAGGTCTGCTGCCATGATCTCCTCCAATCCGCCAGCTAAGGTTGATGCGCCGCGCGAGAAGGGATAGATTGACCGGCGTTGCACCAGTCGGACAGGCTAGTGCTCAGGCAATCGACTTTTTACTCTCCCAAGTGAGATATCACGATGATGCTTCGTCGCTGGCCGGCATTTTCTGTGGGTTGCATCGCGCTCCTTGTAGGGCTGGTTGGTTGTAAATTTGGCGATGATGAGGAAATCAAGGATTTCAAGCTCGGGGATCTGGTCGAAGCCTTCGATCCACCACCCCTGGCCCAACTTGACGCCAAGGCGGAGTGGGTCGACAAGCCCGTGCTGGACGGGTTGCAATTGCTGCACGAAAAGCAGGCTGGTGAAATGTCGGGGCTGACGGTGGCCGAGGCCTTGGCTCTGAAAAATGAATCGACCGAAGCGAACGA
>JAYTUF010000856.1:0-3610 GCA_043744755.1 Anatilimnocola sp. | reverse complement strand
ACCAGGCCCTGTTTGTACATGCAGGCGGGCGTGGCCAGATCTTTCATACCCGCTCCCAGATCGACCAACCGCACGCGGTCGCTGGTTGCCGCCGGATCATAGAACAAGCCAAAGGAACTGCCGGCGCTCCCCAGTCCGAGCCAACGGCCGTCCGGCAACTTGCGAACGCTGCGAAAGTTCAATGAACCCAGGCCAGGCGGCGGGGAAAACGTAGGCTGATCGTAATAGCCGGCAGCCTGTCCCGCGGGGGGCACCTCAAACACGCGACCCTGGCTGGTGAGCGCGATGAACTCCTTGCGATCGGCATCGGCGGTCAACCCAATCAGCGGCACCGCGAGCTGCGTGACCCACAGCGACTTGCCATCCCCGGCCTGGCAGGCTTCGACAAACACCGCGGCCGAGTTCGGCCGGCGGCGTGTGTGCAGCAAGGTATCCGTGTGAATTTGCGGCGGCGCCAGGAAAGCGTCGTCCTGATACTGCGACCATTTGCGAGTCAATTGCTGCAATGAGACCGAGATCTCATACATGGTACACCGCCGCCCGGCGAGCCACAGCCGGCCACCATCGGTCGCTTGATACAGCAGCGTGGGTATGGATTCGCTGGCTTCGATTTTGCCGACCGGCTGCAGCGGGCGGTCCTTGATCGAGGCATCAATATCAAAGGCCACCACCTCGCCCAAGTCAGTCACGATCGACAACCGCCGGCCAGCAATTCCCAGCGGCGTGACCACGCGCCCTTTCAAGCGCTGCTCGCGATCAACCTCGCGGAGCTTCTTCTTATCATCGCGGCCGATGACATGGAGCAGAGAGTAATCGTCCGCGGGGCTTTCGACCACGAGCAATTGATTGAGCGCGAAAACGGGCGGAACCAGAATCGCGCCCGCCTTGTGACCCAGATAATAGGTCTCTTCGCAGGCCAGCGAATCGTTGATGACGAACAGCGTGGAATGCTCGCCCAATTGGTAACAGCGATTGTTGACGGCGTCATAAGCGGGCGGCACCGTGAGTTTCTGCGGCATCATCAACTGGCGATCCGACGCGCCGCTGGCGAGATTCACTTCCAGCAATTTGCCGGAAGCGACAGCGACCAGCAGTTTTTCACCGGCCAGCGTGGGCTGATAAAAACGCTCGCCAATCGGCAACCGCCAGCGCAGTTTTCCCGTACTCGCTTCCAACCGGTAAAGGTCGTGCGTCCGCGCATCGGCCACGAGCACGTCCGCATCGGGATCCTTCGCAACCGGCATGGGCACGACTTGGGTCTCATGCCCGACGTACCTGCGCCAGAGAACTTTGCCACTCCCCAGTTCGAGCGCGTAAACGGCCCCTTCCACGGTGACGAACACCGTGCGGCTATTGCCCGGCGGCGCGGCTACCACGGTGCGGCTGGCGAGCACAACCCGCAACGAAGGCGTGGGCGGATCATCGGTGGCGGCGGCAATCTTGGTTTCCGCAAGGCGCATCGCTTGACGTTCGCGCTCGCTGATGGTCAGCGTGGCTTCGATCAATTGCGGATGTGGTTCCAGCCCAGGATAGCGGCGGACGAGATCGGTTCGCACCTGATAACTCTCGGCCGTCTTCCCTTCATCCACCAGCGTCTTGATATTGCCGAGCGCGATTTGCAGATCCTTGTCCTGATCGATGCTGCGACGGGCGGCGGACAGCTTATCGAGAATGGTGGCCAGGCGGGCTTCGAGATTCTTGCGCTCGGCCGCGGCCAAATAGGCGGGATTGTTGACGAGCGTCATGGCATCGTCGGCGAGCTTCGTCAGATCGATCTTACGAGCGATTTGCTCGGTGGCTTTGGCCTGCTCGGCAAAGCCATCGGCAATATCGGGCAGGATCGACGCGAGCTGATCGCGCACGTTTTGAAAGGCCTCCTCACGCTCGATAGTGGGCAGGACGGCCTGTGCTGCTTTGAGCGCCGCGCGAGGATCTTTGTCGGCCTTATCGCTGGACTGCCGCAGTTCGGCCATGCCGCGCAGAACTCTCGCCTGGCCCGCCTGCGGGTCCTTGGGATAGTCGGTGAGGAACTTATTGAAAGCAGCCATCGCCGTACCGTAGGAGCCACTGCGATATTCGGCTTCCGCCTTGGTAAAGACTTCCGAAGCGGTGCCGCGGGTCATCGCGTAAATAAAACCCACAATTGCAATCAGCATGATCAAGAGCGCGCCGCCGCCGATGAGCAGCAGCGGAGAATCCCACACGTTGGCGGCTCGGACCTTTTTCTGCAGGCCCGCTTTCTCGGGCTTCTTTTCGGGCGGCGCACCGAGCGGACTGGCAGTCGGCATGGCGAAGGGATCACCGCCGCTGGGCAAGGGGGAAAGCAGATCGTCCATGCTGCTGAGCGCTGGAGCGCTGAGCGGCGCGAGGCCCTGGGCGGGCATCAAATCAACGGGCGGTCCGAAGTTAGTTGCCGGCTGTGGCGGCTTGGTCGGGGCGACTGGAGTGATTGGCGTTAACGGCGCTAAATCGATGGGCGCCATTTCTAAGGATGCTGGTGCCACTCGTGGCTTCGGCTTTTCTGGACGCGGTTGCGCGACTGGTTTGGGCGCGACCGGTTTTGGCGGCGCCGCCTTCGGCGCGGGTTCATCATCGATATCGGCCATGCCCAGTTCTTCTTCGACGCGCGGCTTGGGCTTGGGGGCGGCAACCGGCTTGGGCTTCGTTGGCACCGGAGCGGGCGCTGGTTCCACGGCTTCTAACATCACAAAATCGTCGTCCTCTGCTGGCGCGGGGGCAGCAGCCACCGGCTCGTCAATCGTCAGGTCGAGCGTCAACTCAGGCTGCTTCGCCGCTTCCAGGGCCGCGGCCAGCAGCTTCTTCGCCTGAAAGGGCGTGAGCAGGCTCTTATCGACCAGCGTCTTGGAGATTAACTCCGCGGTGATGCCCGGCTTGGCCTGCACTTGTTTGCGCAGCGTGGCGATGACCTGCGGCTCGAGCAGGCCTTGCTCTTCTGCGAGTTCTAGAATTTTCACTGCCGACATCGGTCACGCTGCTCCGCTTACCCTGCGACTGTTCCCTGCGACTGTTCCCTGGGCCGGCAATCCTGCCTGGCTCCGCTTTGGTATTCAATCGAAGTCCCGATTCTAATTCAATCGGCGGCTTGCTACACCCAAGCGAAAAAGATTCTTGGTGATTCAAGAGCGCGAGGGGTATTACGGTGCGGGAACGACGGCCGGCGCTTTCAGGCGGTGCTTCGTGATGCTCGCGCATTCGGCGGCTTCGACGGCCTTCATAACCCGGTCGAAGCGGGTCTCCGGTGCAGTGATTACGATCAGTAAGTCAGCCCCTTGCTCAACATGCTCGGCCAGGAGGGCTTCCTTCAACTCTTCAAAACTCAGCACCTTGCCCCTGAGCTTGAAATTTCCCGCGGCGTCGATTTCCAACACGATTTCCGGCGAACGGGCCGGCGTGCTAGGTTCCGCGGCGGATAGTGCTTGGACTGCGTTTCTCGCTTGCAACTCCGCGGCTTTGGCCTCCATTTCCTCAGTCAGCATGGCTACCTCCATGCGCTGTTGCGCCTGTGAAGGCGATTGAATGGTCGGGTGAAAGTCCCGATCGGGAGTGACGTTACCCTCCCGTAGTGAACTGAAACTGCGCTTTCAACAGA
>JAYTUF010000855.1:0-3613 GCA_043744755.1 Anatilimnocola sp. | reverse complement strand
CATCGCAGCGAGGTTTGGTTTGCGTCCCTTATTCAGCGCGTTGGTCGGGATTGTCGGGCCCCAAACGACGGCCACATCGTATTCATTGATGGCGTTGTTCCATCCCATGACGTCCGTATTCTCAAGGAACTGAAGAGTGTTACTCGCGCCGTCGCCTCGTACCAGATCGCTCCTGGTGGACCTAAAAATGCGGAACGAATCCATGGTTCCCGCCAGACGATCGTCGAACACTCCATTCTCCGGCCAATCGAGTGGCCAATTGGAATTCGGAGTTGCGTTCGGTCGGCCGCCATTGACAGCATAGGAGCTTCTGTTCGGTGCGCTAAAATCAGAATTGTCGCTTGGGCAGAACAGGACTTTGATATGTTGATTCTGCAACCCAGGGATGGACGACAGATTTGTGCCGGAAGTTGTAGGTTCCAATAATATTGCCAAGTCTTCACGCTCCAGGTGTGGCAACAGCGGATGCACCCAACTGAGGGCATTCTGGTTTGTGGCGGCCGATGCCGCCGTCCCCCACGCCGGCGCGCTAATATTGTTTGGACGAGCGATGTTAAAATTCGGCGGGAACGACCGCGACGGCGACATTACCTGCTTCGACGTCTCAAACGCATGGCTCGCCACCGCAAAATTCTTCATCTGACTTTGACATTGCGATCGCCGGGCAGTTTCCCGGGCCATTTGCACCGCGGGAAGCAAGAGGGCCATCAACACGCCAATGATGGCGATGACGACCAGAAGTTCGACGACCGTAAACGCCTGCCGACTGTTGCGTGCCATCTGCTGGACTCCCTAACGTGCCTCTGCGATTCCGCGTATGTTCCCTGTCTGATTCCCGGGTTTGCCCCCTCAAGCGCGCAGCCCGACTCGCGCGGCAACAGGCGTCCCAGGCATGATCGAGATGCCGGACGACAGTAGTTGCCAAAGGTGCGCGGCAGAGGAGAAGCAGCTTGATGAGACAACTGTATTGTCGCAAAGCGGGGGAGCCGTGTCGAGTTCGCGCCAGGAAAAAATCGCGAAATCTTTATGCCGCGGCGAACAGCCCTGCCCGCCCGGATTTGGACTAAGCTTTAGTGAAGGGAGAAGTGGCCATGTTCGAGCGTGCGGTAATCACGGCGGCACTGGTGTGCTGGTGCGGCGGCTGGCTGCTGGCCGACGAACCACATTGGGCCTATCAAACGCCGCAGCGGTCGGCGATTCCGGCCTTTCAAACCTCCGCGCACATCCGCGAACCTCTTGATGCGTTCATTCTGGACGAGTTGGCCCGTCACAATCGAAAACCCTCCGCGGAAGCCGATCGCGCCACGTTGTTGCGGCGGCTGACGCTCGTATTGCACGGCCTGTTTCCGTCGATCGCTGAGATTCGCTCGTTCCAATCAGCCCGCGCCCCCGATGCTCACGAGCAACAGGTCGATCGGCTGCTCGCGTCGCCCTTGTATGGTCAGCGGATGGCCAGCGACTGGCTCGACTTGGCCCGCTATGCCGACACGCATGGCTTTCATGCCGACACCGAGCGGGAGCATTGGCCTTGGCGGGATTGGGTCATCGAGCAATTGAACGCCGGTCAGCCTTTCGATCAATTCACGTTGGAACAACTGGCCGGAGACTTGCTGCCCGGTGCGACGCTGCGGCAGCGGATGGCGACGGGCTTTCATCGGAACACGATGCTGAATGGCGAAAATGGCGCGGTCCCGGAAGAGTTCCTCGCGCTAGCTGCCCACGACCGCGTGGCCACGACCGGCACGGTTTGGCTCGGACAGACTTTCGCCTGCGCCCGCTGCCACGATCACAAATACGAAGCTCTCACGCAGCGGGAGTTCTATGGTCTCGTGGCCTTCTTCAACAGCTTCGTCGAACAACCGCTGCTGGTAATGCGGACGCCTGCGACGCCGCGGCTGGCCGCCCCCTCGCGCGAGCAGCAAGCTGCGCTTGACAAATTTGCGGCGCAATTGGGGGTCGTGCAGACCGCGCTCCAGCTACGAGCCCAGGAGGCGGTTGCCGATCAGCAGCGGTGGGAACAGCGAGCGGCGAAGGAGAAGCTGAACGTTCCGCCCGCCAATGCGGCTGTGCATTTGCCGCTCGATGCCGCCCAGAAAGATCGCACGCCCGACCTGGCTCAGCCGCAGCGCGAGGCCCGCATTCGCGGCACGCCGAACTTTGTCAGCAGCCCATTTGATGAAGCTCTGGTCGGTGATGGCCAGACAAGTCTCGAACTGGCCAACTGGCCGGCCCTCGCGGGGACGGGCTCGTGGACGCTGAGCGCTTGGATTTTTCCCACGTCGCGTGATGAGTTCTCCGTTGTAGCGCAGATCGACGAGATTCTCTATCACCGCGGCGTCGAATGGATTGTGGAGGCAGGTCACATGCAAGTCCGCCTCACGCAGAAGCGCGGTGCGGACGAACTGATTGTTCGCAGCCGGCAGCCGGTGGAACTCAGCCGCTGGCAACACCTGGCCGTGGTGTTTGATGCGAAGAGTCCGACGGACGTGGTTGCGCTGTGGTTGAATGGCAAACAGTTGGAGACCGAATCGAAGGGTACGCTACCCACGGCCGGTGTTGCGGCTTCCGGAGCTTTGCGAATTGGCGGGACCGGTGCGGAGAATTGCTTTCGCGGGATGCTCGACGAAGTGCGGCTCTATGGGCGCGCACTGGACCAGACCGAAATTGGCTTGCTGGCGGGGGGCGATCCTGTGGCTGCCATCTTGCAGTTACCCGTTGCCAAACGGACGCCTGAACAAATTCAATCGCTGCAGCGGTATTACTTGGAACATCACGATACCGAGCATCGCCGCCTGAGCGCGTTGCTGCAGAACCTGCGCGTGCGGCGCGATCTTGTGCTGCATCAAGTGCCCACGCTGTTGGTGACGCAAGAAATGTCGGAGCCGCGCCCCACGTTCGTTTTGAAGAACGGACAATACGATCAGCCGGGCGAGCGCGTGCAGCGACACACGCCGGCGTATCTTTCGCGGCAAGTGCCACTGGCCCGCGCGGACCGCTTGGGACTGGCCCGCTGGCTCATCGATGGGCAACATCCGCTGACGGGGCGCGTCGGCGTCAATCGGGCCTGGCAGCAGGTCTTTGGCACGGGACTCGTCAGCACGCCCGACGACTTCGGCGTGCGCGGTTCATCCCCTTCACATCCCGCGCTGCTCGATTGGCTCGCCCGCGAGTGGGTTGATCGTGGTTGGGACACCAAACGGCTACATCGGCAGATTGTCTCGTCGGCGACCTTCCGGCAACGGAGCGAGATCTCGCCAGCCTTGGCAGATGTCGATCCCAAGAATCGATGGCTTGCGCGCGGACCCCGCGAGCGTCTTTCAGCCGAAGCAATTCGCGATTCCGCGCTCGGCGCGGCAGGGTTGCTCAATCTGGCTCATGGCGGGCCGGGCGTGCGACCTTATCAACCGGGCGATTTGTGGAAGGAGTTGGCCTTCGACACCAGCCAGCTCACCGCGCAGACCTACACGCACTCCAGTGGCGGGGCCATGTATCGCCGCAGCGTGTATCTGTTCTGGAAGCGGAACTCGCCGCCCCTCAACCTGACGACCTTCGATGCCCCCAACCGCGAAACTTGTACCGCCAGCCGCAGCCGCACGAACACGCCGCTGCAAGC
>JAYTUF010000854.1:0-3620 GCA_043744755.1 Anatilimnocola sp. | reverse complement strand
AGGCGCCAGGGGACTAGAGGACAGGAAATCAGGAATCAGGAGAAACAGACGCTGTAGGTGAACACCGCTTACTTCGTGCGCGGCTCTTTTCGATTAATAGCGACGTCCGCCGCCGCCCCCATCGCGATCTTGTTCGCCTCCACCGCCGCCGCCGCCGTAACCACCTCCACCATCGCGCGATCCGCCGCGTGAACCACCGCCTCCGCCGCCATATCCACCCCGGCCGCCTCCATAGCCACCTCCACCACCATATCCCCCGCCCCCACCGCTCCCGCGTTCGGCCCGTTCGCGAGCTTCATTCACCACCAGCGGGCGACCGTTGCAGTCTTGTCCGTTGAGCGCCTCGATAGCCGGTTCGCAATCGGCGTCGTTTGCCATTTGCACAAACCCAAACCCGCGCGACCGCCCCGTCTCGCGATCCACAATCACTTCCGCCGCCACCTGGCCAAACTCATTGAACATATTCTCCAAGTCCGTCGAAGAGTACGACCAGGGCAAATTGCCCACATAAATCCGCTTCATACACAAGTCCTGTATCAAAACCAAAACACGCGATGCCAACACGCCAGCCGCGCAGACGACAATCAACTGCACGGGCCAGGGGGGAATATAACCGCTAGCGAAAACGCCCAAAAGATCAGGTCAATAAAAAAACCTCGCCTCTCTCGAAGATCAATATGTCGCCCCGTTGCTCGCAACGCGTTAGCCGCCGCAACAACCCGGCGACTTGCTGTTATCACCCCGTTCGATAACACTTTCTGCACAAATTCGCACCTGGGCGCCAGTTCTGCAAAACTCTGCACTGTCACGAGTTGCCACGATATTAGTGATCACATATTCACGTTTTCAAGACCAACTTGATAATAACCAATCCGGGTGGTAACACAAAACGACGTCCGTCACAAATCAGCCGACACGCCCTAGCGTGTGATTCCGTCACCAAAACCATCTGCTTCCTGCAACGGCAGGCGTGATAACTCCTCGCCCCCCGTGATAACAGTTATCGTCCCAATTTCACCCGCGTTCCTTCGTACCGAAGTCCTCACCGGCCAACACGTTATCGAAATATTATCACCACTTGATAACGATTTCGTGAACACCTCTGATAATAACTCATCCGGGTGATATGTCGTCTTTCGCTCCGCGAAAGAACGTCCTTTCGCGGAGCGAAAGGCGACAAAGGAATCGCACGCTAGGGTGTGGCGGCTGATTTGGATAACCATCAGCCACTGTTACCCTTCACACGGCCCCGATAACCTTCATACCCTGTGTCAAGCGGTACGCCGCAAGGCCCACCACCCATCCCAAGAGGCGCAGCCCCACCCCCCAAGCTGCCATCGCAAATTGCCAAAGATCGCTGCACACATTATACGCATGTAGTTATTAATTGTCAATCATTTATTAATCTAATGCGAGAGCCAGGGGACGGGATGAAGCCTCCCCTGCGGCCACATCATCGTTCCAGTGGAACAATGTGTCGGGGATCGAGGTTCTGTTATCCGTGGCTTGCATTGCTTCATTTTGGCCCCACGAGCGAGAAGGCGGCCCAGTAGTAGGGATGGCTCCACTTGTCGTGCTGGCGGACCCAGCGTTTGGCCTGGTGCAACGCCGCGGCATAGTCGGGCTCGCCCTGCTTCAGATCCTTCGCTACACCACTCGCAAAGACGCTGATCAGGCTCGCGGCCGATTGATCATCCACCAGCCAATGGCTGGCCACCACGCGTCGGGAGCCAGCCACCAGAAAGCCGCGCGAGAGCGCCCACACCCCTTCTCCCTGCTGCCGCGGTCCATAGTTCGTCTGGCAGGCGCTCAGGATCGCCAATTCGCACCCTTTCAAATCCAGTTCGTAGATTTCAGGCAAAGTCAGGTAGCCATCGTCCTTGGCATCGGCAGCGTTGCCGGGCGTGAGCGCCAGGCAGCCGAAGAAGTTGCCGTGCTCCTGGTCTACCAGGCCGTGGCAGGCAAAGTGAACCACCTTGCGGCCGGAGCAGGACTCCCGCGTCCAGCGCTCGGTCGCTTCCTGCTTCAAAAGCTGGCCTGTTGTCAGGCCGGCCTTGTTAAACACGTCGCTGAGCCATCGGGCTTCCAGCGCTGCATTCGGTAGCGGGGACAGTGTGCCGCGGATTGAGGCATAACGGGCTTGCGGCCGCAAGCCGACCAGCGTGCCGCGGGTGTCGGCCGGTGTGGCGCTCTGCTGGGGATAGGTCGGATCGCTAATCGTCAGCACCGGTTTACGATCTTTGACCGGGGGCGCTTTGGCCCGCGTCGAAAGATTATAAAGCAGCGTGGCGCTCGGGCCGCAAACAATCGGCGGGCCGACGTCCAGCAGGTATTCGGCTTTGCCATTCTCGGCGTCCACAATATCCAGCACCAGCGACTCGAAAGGGAGACTGACCAGCGGACCATCCGGCACGATGATTAACCGCTTGTACTTGCCGTCAACCAGTGCCCGCCGCTCGTCTTCCGGGATCAGCACGGGCCAGAGGGCGGCAAGTCGCTTGAGGATTTCGGCCGTTTTGGCATTGCCGCGGGCCATAGCGCCGGCCAGATCATCCTGACCGAGCGTCAGCGCGGCTTTGGCGCGGTTCGTCGTCAAAGGACCCGCGTCGGTACCAAGCAATTTGGCCTGCTCTGCGGTCAGTTCCAATTTGACGACGGCTGGTTTACCATCGGCCGGGATGATGAACAGATAGCCGCCTTCATCTCCCAAAAAGTACTGCAGCATCAATCCCTGCTGATCCTTCACCCATTGCTGCAGCTTCTCCAGCGGCAGCGGCGCGAAGTCCTGGCTGACCATCAGTCGATAGGCCGGACTGGCGTTGCGAATCTGGCGGTAACTTTCAATGGCAGCTTCACGGGCGGCCTTTAACTCCACCTCGAGGCGCTGCTGCTCGGCGGCCTTTTGGCTGTCGGTTAAATCCTGCCGGGCAGGCAGCAGCTCCATGGCCTTATCAAGCCTGGCCACTTCGCCGCTGGCCCGAATGTCCGCTTCCCGCAAGCGTTTTGCTTCGGCTACTGGCAGACCAGACAACAGGTTTGCGCCCTGCAAATTCAATTGGTCAATGAGTGTTCGCGAACGGCAGCGTTCCGCGCTAGCATGCGCCGCGGCAACATCGCCGCGCTCGCTCTGCCAGGCGACCATCATTTCGTAAGCGCTGCCGAATTGTGCGAAGGCCCTGGCTCGTTCGCTCTCGCCGCCCGAGAACTTGCCGCGCATCTGTTCGGCAACTTTGATGGCGGAGGACAGATCCTCAATTGCCTGTTGCGCCTCGCCCATCTCTTTGCGAACATTGGCACGTTGTCCAAGGGACTTGTATTGCAAATCTAGATCAAGTCCACGAGGCAAAAGGATGTCAAGCGAGCGGTCAAGCAGCGAGACCGCCTCGGCGAGCTTGCCGGTTTTTCGGCAGATGACAGCACGGTTGCTGAGCGTGGTGGCGACAGCGGGGTGGTCCTTGCCGTAGGCTTTTTCGAAGATCGGAATACAGCGTTGGTAGAGCGCTTCGGCCTCGGCGTTGCGGGCCTGGCTGCTGTAGACAATCGCCAGGTTGTGGAGCGTATCGGCGAGCTTGGGATGGTCCTTGCCGTAGCCTTTTTCGAAGATCGGAATACACCGCTGG
>JAYTUF010000853.1:0-3634 GCA_043744755.1 Anatilimnocola sp. | reverse complement strand
ATCTGGGCCGATAACTCCGGAAAGCTATCCAGACCGGGCGAGAAGCTGCGAATCTTATCGACCGGCACGGTCAGCTTGCCGAACTGCGTATCGACGGTGATCTCGGCAATCGAGAGATCACCGGTTAGCACGCTCCCATCGAACAAGTGCAGCTTCAAATATCGCGGCCCATGTTGAATGACCGCCGCCCGCGGCACATCGACCGTGGGCTCTTCCTTTTCCTTCTTCTTCTCCGGCTTGGCAGGATCGCCCAGCACGCCTGGAATCGCCGCTTTGATCCGCTCCAGGATCGGCCCCACGTCCGCCTTGGGCGCGTCTTCCTCCTGGGCTTGGGTCGAGCCGAACAAACAACAGGCGAGCACGCCGGCAACGACCGCCGCGGTGAACTTGGCCGAGATCGATCGAAACAACAGCAACTGGCTCATGGGTGTACCTTCCTCGCGTAGATGAGAAGTTCCTATTGTGGCTGACGGCTGAGTGAATTTCTAGTCAGAGAGAGATTTAGAGCAGGATAGCGATTTCGTAAGGCACTATTGGGTGAGTGGCAAATCAAAAGGGTGGCACTGGCTAGGAGTCGCGCTGAAAGTCGCATTACGCGAACTGACGAACTCGCGACGACTGCCAGCAAACCGGCGAAGGAAGTCCAACGGGGTCCAATCAGCCCTTGGCGATTAACGATTGCGCTGGCGAGAGCAGCGATGTCTCGCAGCTGATAACCCCGGCTGATAACGGTTTTTACGTCCACTCGCATCAAGTGAGCAATCGCGTAACTCAAGGCGTGACATGTACTTATAAAATAGTGATAACAACTTGCGAAATAAGTAACGGAGTGCGCGATAATAGCTAGTCCAGGGGAGTCGCATGTTCGCCGTCGGCGCACTACGCAATCTCCCCGCGCCCCCGAAGGGAAACGGCCGGCTCTAAAATGCGATAACGATTCCATGCTGCACGTCTGAAATTGATAATAGCTAACACGGGTGGTACTGTTGTGCAAATGTGAAAGATTTCACAATCATTTAGGAACGATCTCCTCTCCATCTATTAGACGAACGGCAGTGGACACGTCTGGTCCAACGCGGGAAGTTTTTTTTGAATTTTCAGCGCCGGCGAAATCGGGCGAGAGACGGGGCGCGAGGGAACCACATCCGAACTCCCTACCGCTTACTGCCTTTTTGCTGCATGTTCCTGAGCCACCGGCTTTAGAGACTGTCTGGCTTGCGCACTTGCCTTGAACCCGCAGGGTTCGCAGCCGTTAGCCCCGGGTTGAGGCGTTCGCCGATACCCGGGGAAAACCTCGGCCCTTCGCGAATTTGACCCGCTCGCTTCCCTGCCCTAGACTAATGCGACGGGGCAAACGTCGGCAGCGCGATTGGGTTGGAGTCCCGGCTTCAGCCGGTCTTCTTGCGAATCAAGACCGGCTGAAGCCGGAACTCCAACAAAGCGCTGCCGCCATCGACAGACTGGCAAACTCTCCATGCGTCTTCGCTGGCTCTTCGCCGCTGCGGGTATCTCGTTGGCCGCGCTCTGGGCTTTCAGCCATTTTCGGCACCAGCAACAGTTGGCGGCCGAGCGTTTGCAAGAATGGGCCTTGGCGGAGGAACTGGATGAGCGGCCAAGTTCGCGGACCGTCTGCAAACTCGTGAGACCGTGGACTATCAACAAATCAAAATGAGCGAGGCGCTGCATGGATTGGCAAACCCGCGAGCAGCCAAGGCAGTACGTCGCAGAGCCCACGCCGCGCGTTCACATGTACGCCGTGGGTGATTTGCTGCTGCCTCGCGGCAAGCTCTCGCCCGCGGAGCTATTGGAAATGACCAATACCAATTTCGAGATCCACCTGCAGCGGTACTTAGTCGCGTATCTCGCCCCGGAAGAAGTCGCCGAACTGGAAAGCAAGTTGCAAGCGTTGCGAAAACTCTCGGCGGAGCCACAGTCATGACCGGCGACGATGTGAAACCAAAATCTAATCCTTCGCGGAGACTGCGGTGGCTGATCTTCGATGCCCTGTTGATTGTGGTGGCCGTGATCGCCTACCGCGCCTGTGTGGAGCAGCAACGGCGAGCAAACTTGCTCGCCGAATTGCAAGCGGAAGAAAAGTTGCGGCTGCCGCTGGAAAAGATGGTGACGATGAAGTTCGGTAAGGAGGTGCCGCTGCGGACCTGGCTGGCTGAGTTCACGCGGCAGACGGGGATGGTGGTCGCCGTGGGGCCGGAGTCGAACGGGACGGACGCTAGTGACGCGGCGCGGTTTGTGGTTCCCAGTTTCCAGAATGAGATTCCCATTTGGCTTGATCTGCCGCCAATGTCCGCGGAGGAGTTGTTGGAGACGGTGGCGGAGTTGTACGAAGTTCGCTGGATGGTCCGTGCCGATGGCGTTGCAGTGCTGAATTGCAATCAGGACGAGATGCCTCGCACGATTCGGGTCTATCCGCTGCCCGCAGCGCTTGGTTCAGATGCAGAAGACAAGCTGCGGGACTTGCTCACTACTTATGTGGAGCCGGGTAACTGGGAAGAGTTCGGCGCAGGGGCGACCGTAGAAATGTCGCCAGGCGTGTTCACCGTGCTGCAAACCGAGCACGCGCATCGGGGGATTGAGCGATTTCTCTCAGCGCTGGCAGCCGCCCAGGCGCGAGGTCAGTCCCTTCCCGCAATCGGTCTGGCTCATGACGATCCTGCCTGGCAACCCCTCTGGCTGGCCGGTGATCAACAGCGCCTGCTGGCTTGGCAGCGAGCCCTCGACCGCCCCATCACGCTGCAGGCCGTTGATCTGCCTTGGCTTGATTTTGTCGCGCAGCTCTCGGAGCAAGCGCAGTTTCCCATCGTGCTGCATCCTCGCGATTTTCGCTGGACGCATATTTTTTCGACGCCCGTAACATGCCGGCTGCACAAAGTGCCACTGTGGCAAGTGTTGGAGCAGGTGTTTGGTGAAGACCCCAATGGCGAATCCATGTTTGGATTCGTGCCCGCGGCGGGGGGCAGAATGCTAGAGATTGCCGCCTTCGACCGACTGACAGGAATCAGCGGGCAAACGCCGCTCGCCTATTCCGTTGGTGATTTGATCCGAGCGGGACATGAAGCCGATCGCGACGCACTTCAGGAGGTTATCGAAAACAGCATTCACCCCGGTTACTGGAACCATTCCGGCGACCCTGCCAGTCTCGCTTGGGCGGACAGCGGCCGGCTGCTGCTCATCTCCGAGCGGCTCGCCTTTCACCAACAATTTCGAGAGTTGCTCTCTGCCCTCCGGCAGGTGCGCGGCGGTCAGCGGCGGAGCGTTGTTTGTCTGCCCGCGGTGGCCGTCCACGTTCAATCCGCCGAGGTGATAGCGAAGCTCGATACGCAGTTGTCGTTTCAATACCGGGGCGTGACTCGCCAGCGAGCGCTCGAAGATGTGTTCGTTCGCGGCGACATCACAGTGCCGGCCTTGGAAGGGGGCTTGTTGCACGCGCAGGGCCCGTTGTGGTGTTACTTGCCCGCGCGGCCGCTGCGTGAGAATTTGGAGTTGCTGCTGGACGCTTGTGACTACGACCTGCAATACCTCGACAATATCACGCTGCGAACCTCGCCCCCGGAAGTCTATCGGGACGATGCGGAGTTGCTCGCCTGCCAGGTATTCGACCTGCGGCCTGGGCTGG
>JAYTUF010000852.1:0-3635 GCA_043744755.1 Anatilimnocola sp. | reverse complement strand
AAGTAGAATGCCATCCATGACACCGACAGCCTACCGAAGTCTGGCTGATTCCGGAAACCCCATTCTTTCCAAAAAAACGGCTTCGCTGGAGGTTTACGAGATCGGCGGCGCAACTTCATGAGGGGCAATGGTTTGCGGAGACTGCAGTCGAGGCGAAACAATTGGCGATAAGTGTTATCAGCGGGTGACAAAGTTCTGAGTTTTGGGTCCTGAGTTACGAGAGCAAGGGAGGAGTGCCAGTTGGGTGGCGAAAATTGCTATCAGACGACAACTGCCAATCTGACAGCGACTTTTAAGCGAGCTTGGTCCCTGCTGCCACTTTCTCGATTGGACCGATAGTTCTAAACCACATTCAAAACCCTAACCCATGATGGGATCAAACGTTAGGCCAATCCGAAAAACTGTGGCGCGCTCTTTGCTTCTCTGAGGGGTTCACCCCGCATTCCGCGAAATTCTGGCAGTCCGCAGGCACACTTTTCCCGTGAGCGTCGCTGCCCTTTTCAGTTATACGACGTCAGCTACACGACCTGTTTTCCCCGGAGGAGTTTGAGAGATGGCGACCGCGACCAAAGACAAAAAGAAGGCCCCTGCTCAATTGAAGTTGCAACCACTGGGCGACCGTGTGGTGGTGGAGCGCGAAGCCAGCGAAGAGCGGACCGCCGGCGGCATTTTGCTGCCCGACGCCGCCAAGGAAAAGCCTCAGCGGGGCACGATCGTCAGCGTCGGCAACGGCAAGCTGCTCGATAACGGCACTCGCGGCCAACTGCAGGTCAAGGTCGGCGACCGCGTAATCTTCACCAGTTGGGCCGGCGAGAATTTCAAAATCGGCGACGACGAACTGCTGCTGATGCGCGAAGAAGACGTACTCGCTGTTATCGAAGACTAGTTCGCCACACCCTCCGTAGCCTGAAGCCGTGCTTCGGGCGCCACGCGATTCGCCCGCAGCATGGCTGCGGGCTACATCGCGATTATCCCGCACACATCCCACATCGATTTGGAGTTTTTTACATGCCTAAGATTATCGCATTCGATCAGGAAGCCCGCGAGGCGATTCGCCGCGGTGTTTCCAAGTTAGCCAAAGCTGTCAAGGTGACGCTCGGACCCAAGGGCCGGAACGTCATTTTGCAGAAGAGCTTCGGCAGCCCGACCGTCACCAAGGACGGTGTGACCGTCGCCAAGGAAATCGACCTGGAAGACGTCTTTGAAAACATGGGCGCTCGCATGGTTCGCGAAGTCGCGAGCAAGACCAGCGACGTCGCCGGCGACGGCACCACCACCGCCACCGTGCTGGCCGAAGCCATCTTCAACGAAGGCCTGAAGGCCGTCGTCGCGGGTGTGAATCCCGTGCAACTCAAGAGCGGCATTGAGAAGGCCGTGGCCGACATCACCGAACGGCTGCAGAAGGCTTCGATCAAGATCAAAGAGAAGAGCGAGATGGCCAATGTGGCCTCGATCGCCGCCAACAACGACCGCGAGATCGGCAAGCTACTGGCCGATGCGATGGAGCGGGTCGGCAAGGACGGCGTGATTACGGTTGACGAAGGAAAGAGCTTGCAGACCGAGACCGAATGGGTCGAGGGGATGCAGTTCGACCGCGGCTATCTCTCGCCGTACTTCGTGACCGATCCGAACACGATGACGGTCGTGCTCGAGAACCCGTACATCCTCGTGTACGAGAAGAAGCTCACCAACATCAAGGAACTGATTCCGGTGCTGGAAGGCGTTGTGCAACAAAGCCGTCCGCTGCTGATCATTGCCGAAGACGTCGAAGGCGAAGCGCTCGCGACGCTGGTTATCAACCGGCTCCGCGGCACGTTCCAAGTGGCGGCCGTGAAGGCGCCCGGCTACGGCGATCGTCGCAAGGCGATGCTGGAAGACGTGGCCATCCTGACCGGCGGCACCGCGGTGTTTGAAGCCCTCGGTGTGAAGCTCGAAAACCTGCCATTGACCGACCTCGGTCGCGCCAAGAAGGTGATCATCGATAAGGACAACACGACGATCATCGAAGGTGGCGGCAAGAGCGATGAGATCAAGGCCCGCATCGATCAGATTCGCCGCGAGATCGAAAACAGCACCAGCGATTACGATCGTGAAAAGCTGGAAGAACGGCTGGCGAAGCTCTCGGGTGGTGTCGCCAAGGTGAACGTCGGCGGCGCGACCGAAAGCGAAGTCAAGGAAAAGAAAGCCCGCGTCGAAGACGCTTTGCATGCGACCCGCGCTGCGGTGCAAGAAGGCATTCTGCCCGGTGGCGGTGTGGCTTTGCTGCGAGCTGCTTCGCAAGTGAAACCCAGCGAAGATCTCGCTGCGGATGAACTCGTGGGCTACAACATCGTGCTGCGTGCTTGCCGCGCTCCGCTGATGATGATCGCCCAGAACGCCGGCCAAGACGGCGGCATCGTTTGCGAACGCGTCATCGAGAGCAAGGGTAATCAAGGTTACAACGCCCTGACCAACGTCTACGAAGACCTGGTCAAAGCCGGCGTGATCGACCCCACGAAGGTGACTCGCACTGCCCTCGCCAACGCGGCCAGCGTCGCCACGTTGCTCCTCACCAGCGACGCCCTGATCGCCGAAAAGCCCAAGCACGAAAAGGGCGGCAAGAAGGGCCACGGCGGCGACCACGATATGTACTAATCCAAGGTAGGTATCTCGCCCCGTGAGATGACAAACCGATTGAGAGCCCAAAGGCCCGCGAACGCAAGTTCCCGGGCCTTTTTCGTTGTTGTCGACCAGCCAACTGACATTGACCCCGTTATCTGCCACAGGCTAGGTTTTCCTCTACCAGCACTTTCAGGGAGGAAGAGATGAAATCAGCCGGACGGATATTTGCCGTTGTCTATTTAGTCTGCGTCTGGATTTTCTCGGCGACGGGGCAGGAGCCGTTGCGTCTGGATCAGCAACTACGAAAAGCTGTGCAGCAGGATAAGGTTGAAGCAGTAGCCCGACTCTTACAGGAACGAGCGAATAGCAGCGTCCGGTTCAAGGATTTCGAGGATGGAACATTGCTTTACCTCGCGGTGCAGGCGAACCAGCGCGAAGTGATCAAGTTGCTTCTCAAGCACGGCGCCGATATCAACGCGCAGTTGTCGAATGGTCAAACCGCTTTGCATGTAGTGGCGCATGAAACCCAAGGCTTCGACGCAGAGCCAGTCCGCTTTTTGATTACAAGCGGCGCGCGCGTGGATTTAGCCGATGACGAAGGTCGAACGCCCCTCCGCTCGATCGAGGTGCAAGATAAGTTGCTGTACGCTTGGGTGCTCGCCCGTCACGGAGGCAAGGAGCCGAAACCCGTCTTCAGGCCAGTACCTCCAGAAATTGGCAGATACTCGACGAAAGAGCTGTTGGCCGATATGGCGCCCGCCCTGTTGAATGATGGCGTTCCCCGAAGACTTTCCGAGGCCGAAACCCGCAAGAGAACCGCAGTGCAGCGCGAACTGGTGAGTCGTGGCCAACAAATTCTGCCTGAGCTGGCTGCGCACATGCGGCAACACTCTGCGCATCCACTACAACACCCGATCGGGTACTACGTGGAACTTCTACATTACCTGGGGCCTGACGCCGATCCGTTGAT
The DNA here is from genome assembly GCA_043744755.1 of Anatilimnocola sp. Lineage (GTDB taxonomy): Bacteria > Planctomycetota > Planctomycetia > Pirellulales > Pirellulaceae > Anatilimnocola. Next base: position 64 of record JAYTUF010000852.1, on the reverse strand, counting down.
TCCGATTCTGGCAACGGATCTGGGTGATCCCGAGCGGGTTTACTTCACGCTCACGGCGCTGCGC
>JAYTUF010000851.1:0-3635 GCA_043744755.1 Anatilimnocola sp. | reverse complement strand
AAGAGCGCGCGAGTTTCGTCGTTCGGCTTGCCAGCGACGAACTTGTCGGCAGAGATTGCTTTATCAATGGCGCCGATGGACGCACTATCGGCATGAGGCGCGATCGGCACGACGTTCAATCGACGGACCGATTTGTGCCCGCGAGCCACATGTCCGGCAAAGCCCTTCACACCGACCTTGGCCTGAAACACGCCGGGCGGATCACCGGTGGTGCAAAAGATTTCGTCGCCGTTCACGCCGCCGAAGGTGATGTTGCTGACGACCTTGCTGGGTAGCGGCAAATACGCGAGGACTTTTGCTTCGGGACTGAGCACCGTGATGCGTCCTTTGCTGGTTTCCGGTCGATGAAAGTCGGTGACCCACAGATTGCCGGCCTCATCGAACGCGCAGCCATCACCGCCACTGCCGGCCAGGTCATAGAACATCTCGGGCTTGCCCAAGAGTTGCTGACCACTTGGAATCGGATACCGCAGGATCTTCTTCGACTGTGATTCGATCACGTACAAGAACTTGCCGGCGGGATCGACATCGAGGCCATTCGGAAACGCCAGCCCGCCCGCAATGCGATCGACGCGGCCATTGCTGGTGAGGCGATAGAGCTGGCCGACGGGGTTGGCCGCGGACGAACCTTCGGGATCGGTCCAATAGATGCTGCCCGCGGCATCGACGGTCAGATCGTTGAGCCCGCGCAGCAATTGCGTCTCGTGCAGTTCGGCCAGCACCGTCACTTCGCCATCGGCGGATAGATTGAGTATCGCTTTATGCTTGTTATCCGCAATCAGCACGTCACCGCTCGTGCCGTTCAAGAACGTGCCGGCCGGATTGATCTCCAACAACTTATGCACTTGCCGCTGCTGATCGACTCTCAGCAATGCGCCGCTGCAAAACAGCACTTCGCCATTTCGCCAGGTTGGTCCTTCGGAATAGCCGGGCGCGATGGCGTATTGCTCGAATTTTACGGTCGCCAGCTTCGTGGCTAACTCGCCCGTTGGTTCTTGGGCGCGAATCGCCCCACCAATGAACAGACAAAACGACAGCGCCAGGCGGTGGTGCTTCAACATTGTCGATCATCGCCTCTTCTTGCTCTTGCCCGGATGCTGGGCCGGAGGTGTGTTCGTGGGCTTCTTCAGATTCGAACCGTTGCTTGAATTGGAATCGTCAGCGGGCCGACCACTGCCGAGGTCAATGGCGGGTTCACTGCTGTCGACCGCTGCGGCCGGCACAGGCGTTCGCATTCCAAACGGCGGCAACTGCACGCCGATGGCGGCAGCGGCGGCGGTCAGACGATCCATCGTCATCAATTCGCGCTGCAGAATCTTCAGCAGCGTTTGCAGAAAGACGACCACCATCGGACCGACAAGAATGCCAATCGGTCCCAGCGTTTGCAACCCACCGATGACGCTTAAGAGCGCCAGTAGCGGATGAAGATTCGATTGTCCGTGGAGCACCCACGGCTTGATAACGTTGTCGGCAGTGGAAATGATCAGCGTGCCATAAACGGCCAAGCCAATCGCGCCGCCCGTTTCTCCTTTGTAAAAGTATAGGTACAGACAGGCCGGTATCCAGACGGCAGCCCCACCCGTGAAGGGCACCATCGCGAGCACCATCGTCAACAGCATCAACAGTGCGACGGAATGCGAAAGACCTGCAAAGTAGAAACCAATTCCGGCTAGGATGCCCTGCGCCACCGCGGAGAGGAGCGTAGCTGCTACTACGGCGCGGCAAACGCGGTCGAACTCACCCACGAGTTCGCGGACATAGCGTTCCTCAAGGGGCGACAGGCGGATGGCGGCAGCGAGCAACCGGGAGCCCTCGGCGAACAAGAAAAACAACGTCGCGATAATGACAATCGTACCCAGCAGCAGCTTACCCGCGAGGACCAGCGTATCGCTGCCGATCGTGACAATCGGATCGGAATAGTTCTTTACGATTCCTTCGATTTGTTCGTCCGTCGGATTGACCAGTTCTTTGACAAAGGCGTAAAAACCACCGCCGAGCAGGTCCCGTTTGTAAATGCGAAATTCCGCATTGGCGTCGAGCAGGGCTTGATCCGCTTCGGGCGAGTCTGGCTCGGCGACTTGCAAAGTTTCCAGTTGCGATATCAACGAAGCAGGATAGGCAACAAGTTGCAGGCTGGCCCCTTCCCCCTCGGTTCGCCACTTTTCCAGGTCCCTCAGCCGCTGGAGCGCGTTCGGCACCCGGCTGTAATTCGGCGTCTCTCCCTTGCGCAACTGGTCGCGGCAGGCGAGCAGGGTCGCTTCGATCTGTTTCAAGTCCTCTCGTTTCGGAATGTCGAGCGAAAAGTCTCGTCGCAATTCATCGAGTTTTTGGCGAACATTCGTGCCGCGCACCTGGGATGCGAGGGACGCGCCCTGCGCGCCCGCGAGCGTGAAGACCAGCGCCGCCGGCGCGAGAACGCTGAGCAGCACCATGATCGTCGTCAGTGTGGCCGCGACATACCGCTGCCCGCGACAATGGGACAGCGTCCAGCGATACAGCGGTTGAAACACCACGACGAGTAGCGCTGCGAGAAACAGTGGCAACAAAAACGAAGCCATCACGCGGAAGAACAGGACCGCGATCAGAATCAGAATGACCAGCAGGACAACAAACGAAACCAGGCGTGCCATGAGTTACTCCAGAACCCCGCTTCAGTGCAGAGACGCTGCACATTCTATCGCGATGGGGCGATGCGGCGTAAGGCACGTTCGTCGCCTTTCGCTCCGCGAAAGGCCGTTCTTTCGCGGAGCGAAAGACGACTTTAGGCATGCGCGCGGATTAACATTTCGCCGCGGCCGCCTTCCAACAAGTCGCCGTGATACAGATCGAAGGGGGCCGCTAAGGTTTCTTCGGCGACGGGGGCCTGACATTGCTTCAAATGCTGATAAACGAGCCGAAAGATATCGGGCCGGTAGCGGCAAGCTTTGCGAAACGTGGGCAGCAGCGGCGGCGCTTCCTCCCCCAAAAACGCGATCGTGCCCCGCTTCATCCCCGCACCATGCCGAATGCCCGACTTGCCGCCAATCAGGATCGTTCCTGCCCTCATATTCATACCGGCCAGGTCGCCGATGTTGCCGCCGACATAGAGCAGGCCGCGACGCATCGAGTGCCCCACTTCATTCCCCGCATCGCCGCCGATGATGATGGTTCCCTTGGTCATGCCGTGACTGCTGCCGCGATAGGCCGAGCCAATCAAATGCCCCGCCCGGCCGCGCACATTGATCAGGCCGCCATGCAACTCGGCCCCGACCCAATCGCCGGCGTTGCCGAAGACGTGAATCTCGCCACCCTTCAATTCGCTCCCCAGATGCCGGCCGATATTCCCCTGCACTTCAATTCGCCCGCTCTGCATCTTCGTTCCGAGCCAATGCACGCCGGAAAGTTCGCCATTCCAAACATGCACCTGATCCGCGGCCGTCCCCTTCACGTTGAAGAAGGCCGCGAGGGGAAGTTTTACATTCCCCTGAAATATCTCCATTTGTTCAATTTCGGCGAGCGACATTTCGCGGACTACATCCGGCGTGATCCCTTCCACTTCGAGGGGCACTAGAGATTGCTGACGTAGTTCAAATTGCAAGGGCATGAGTTGGCGATGATTCTTAGCGAGTGACAAAGAGCCGCGCACGAAGTAAGCG
>JAYTUF010000850.1:0-14407 GCA_043744755.1 Anatilimnocola sp. | reverse complement strand
TCTGGACACCCACATCTGGGTTTGGTGGGTGGATGGCGGAGGCCAGTTGCCTGCGAATTATTTGGCCCTCATCCAAGCTGAGGCGGCGAATGGTATTGGCGTCAGCGCGATCTCTTGTTGGGAGGTAGCCAAGCTCGTCGAGTTGGGCCGCCTGGTCTTCGCGGTTCCCGTGGAGCATTGGCTGGCCCAGGCGCTGCGGTCGCCGGTGCAACTCTTGCCCCTGTCACATGAAGTGGCCGTTGGTTCGACTCAACTTCCGGGCACGTTCCACCGTGATCCGGCGGATCAACTCATCGTGGCAACAGCACGACATTATGATTGCCCGTTGGTCACGCTGGACCGCCTGATCCGCGCCTATCCACACGTTCGTTTGGCACCCTAACCTACGAGAAGAGCCCCGGAATCAACGCGCCTTCACGCACGATCGTTACCGGCCGGCCGATGCTGGTGTGATACTCTTTGCGGAAGTCGATGCCCAGGCTGTGATAGAACGAGGCGGCGACTTGATCGAGGGTGATTGGCTCGGCGGCGGGGCCTTGGCCTTTGTCGTCGCTGGCGCCGATGACTTGCCCGCCGCGGATGCCGCCGCCGCCAAGAATCGCGAACATGGCGCGGGGCCAGTGATCGCGGCCCGCTTTGTCGTTGATCTTGGGCGTGCGGCCGAACTCGCCGATGACGAAGACGGTCGTTGAATCCAGCAGGCCTTTCAAATCAAGCGTGGTGAAGAGCGCGGCCAGGCCCGCATCGAGTTCCGGCAACAGGCTCTCTTTGCACTTTTTGAAATTGCCGCTGTGCGTATCCCAGCCGCCGAAGCTGACTGTGGCGAACTTGACGCCCGCTTCAATCAGCCGGGTGGCGAGCAGGCAGCTTTGGCCGAACTTGCTCACGCCAAACGGTTCGGCGATTTTGGCGTCTTCCAGGCTGACGTCAAAAGCCTGCCGCGCGCGAGGCGAACTGATCAGGTCGTAAGCTTGCTGGCCGAAGCGATCAAGTCCTTCGACTAGCTTGCTGCTCCCTTTGAATTCATCCAGGCCCGTATCGAGCTTGCCGAGCAACTGCTGCCGGGCGGCGAACTTCTCGGGCGTCTGTCCCACGCCGAGCGAGATGCCGCGAACGCTGAACGGCAGTCCCGCGGTCGGCGTGGTGTTGGTTTGGAGCGCTGCATAGCGCACGCCCAAGTAGCCGACCCGCTGCGGGGTGTTCGGGATCGCCACAAAGTGCGGCAGGTCCGTAGCGCCTTTTAGTTCCTTGCTGATCACCGCGCCATAGCCCGGATAGATCAGCGACGGAACCGGCCGGCTGCCGCTGTTCACGTAACTGGTCCCCAGTTCATGCCCCGCCAGCGTATGGCTGATGCCGCGCAGGACCGCATACTTGTTCGCACACGTCGCCAGCTTGGGGAGATGCTCACACACTTGCAGACCGCTGACGTTGGTCTCGATCGGATTAAACTCACCGCGAAACTCCACGGGAGAGTCCGGCTTCATGTCGAACGTATCCATATGAGGCGGCCCACCACCCAGATACACAAAGATGGCCGACTTGCCTTTCGCGGGCTGAACTTCGCCCGCGTCGGCCAGCCGGAGATAGCTGGATAGCGCGAGGCCTGCTGAGCCGATCGCGCCGATTTGGAGAAAATCACGGCGCGGAAGGCCATCGCAGTAGCGATGAGTGGTCATGGTTTATTCCATTCAATGATGGTTGAGGTAGCCCGCCGCGTAAGCAAGGAAGTTTGGCGAGGGAGCGTTGATTCGCAGCACTCCCTTGCTTACGCGGCGGGCTACCTTTTTTAGTGACTTACAATAAATTCTTTGGTATTCAACAGCGTCCATAACAGGTCTCGCAATCCAATAAGTGGATCAGCATTCGCTGCCAAGTGTTCGTTCGCCAGTTTGGCTTCAGTTTCCGTCGGCAAGCGGCTGAGGGTGCGCTGGTAGGCTTCGCGAATGAGTTCGGCGTGATCGAACTTCGCTGATTTATTGCCGCGCAGTTCCTTCAGCCAGCCATCCTTCCGGTCGAGCAGCGATTCCACTTCGGCATCATTCCGCAGATAAACAAGCTGCAGCAGGTTCGGTTCGGCGGAGCGTTCGCAGTCGCAGTTGACGGCCCGAGGCGGTTTGCCGAAGAGGTTCACCGCGTAGTTGCTCGCGCCGGCATCGCGGCCATTGAGTCCACTGACGGCGCCGATGGCTCGCGCGGAGCCGGGCTTCTCATCCAAAGCCTTACGAGCGCCATCAGTCGCCGTGGCGTAGACGATGGCGTCGTACGTAACTTCCGCCGGCAACCGGCGGATCACGGCCCGGCTGAAGTTTCGTTCGTCATGTTCGTTCGTCGCGTTCGGGCGGCAACTGAGTTGATAGGAGCGGCTGCGCGTGATCTCGCGATGGAGCCATTTCAGATCATATTTTTGATGAATGAACTCTTCGGTCAGGTAATCGAGCAGGGCCGGATTGCTGGGCGGGTTGGCCAAGTTGAGATCATCGGGTGGGTCGATGATGCCGATATGAAAGTAGCCCGCCCAGACACGGTTGACGATGGCGCGGGCGAAGTACGGATTGTCCGTCTGCCGCATCCAGTCCATCAGGGGCTGGCGCGGATCGGGATATTCGTTGGTGACCACCTCGTCGCCGCCGAGCACCCGCGGCGTGATCACCCGCCCTGCCTTGTTGGGCCGCGGCTTGCTGTTCTTCGCATTGGGGTTCGGCCGTGGCACGCTCAGTTCCTTGAAGGGGAGCACCTTGCCTTCTTGCAACAGTGCGACGAACTTGCGTTTGAAATCGCCGGAATCTTCATCGCCGGTCAGGCCGACGGCGTCTTTCATTTCCTTCGTGCGGGTGCGATCGCCGCCGCCGTAGCGCACGCCGTCGAAGAACACAGCGAACTGATCGAAATCCTGCTTGGTCCATTGATCGTAAGGGTGCTTATGACACTCGGCACATTGCAGGCTCACGCCCAGGAACGAGTAAGCGAAGGCCAGGGCTTTGCCAGAGGAGCTGCCCAGTTGCCGCCGCGTCCAGTAATAGGGCATGGTCTCGCGGGCGGCGAAATCGGCTGGCTCTTGGCCGCGGAAGTAGGCGCTCATTTCGGCGCTATAGTCGTCAAACGATTGCTCGGGCGAACGACCCACCGCGAGGACGATCCCCTCGACGATCTTGTCGTAGGGCATGTTCTGTTCGATCCGGCGAGCAATCCATTCATGCCATTGTCGGGCCTTGGCGCCGTTGAGCGCTTGCTCGCCCCCCTGCGGACCGAGGGCGCTGGTGTTGCCCGTGATGTCGCACAGTTTCGTCGCCCACCAGGCAGCGTAAGCGGGACGCGCGAGCAGCTCATCAATCTTCTGATTCCGTTTGTTCGCGGAGGAGTTTGCTAAGAAGGCGGTGATCTCCGCGGGCGATGGGAGCGTGCCTGTGATGTCGAGGCTAACTCGTCGCAGGAATTCCGTATCCTTGCATAGCTCGGAGGGCACCACGCCCAGCTTGCTGAGTTTGGCAACGACATGTTCGTCGATCTTCGTCGGCGTGGCAACTTTGGGATACTTCGCGCCATGGGCGTCGGTGACGGGCAGCAAGACTTGCACCGGCATCACGCCGTTGTCGTAGAAGGCGACGACCGCGGTATCGCCGGGACCAACGGCAGTGACCAGTCCCGCTTCGTCGATGGTGGCCATCGATTCATCATTGCTGCGGAAGCGGCAGAGCGGCGTGACGTCCTCGCGCGTGCCATCGGTCCACTCGGCGATGATTTTCAATTGCGCTTTATCGCCCTTAATACGAAATACGATCTCCTTGGGAAACAGCTCCAGGCCGATGATCTCGGCGTCGTTGTCTTGCACCGGCTTCGCGCCGGCCGCAATCCAGCGCTGCAAGAGGTGATGCTGCCAGGTTCCCACGGCGAACCGCTTGCCGCCGTCGTGATCGATGGCCAGCGTGGGCTTTTGCAGAATCAGGCTCTTCGCCGGTTCCTTGACATTCGTGCGTGGCTCATCGCCCCCCAGCAGTGCCGCATGGTCGGCGGCGAAATCGTGCCCAAAGAGTGAAAGGCGGAAACCTCCCTGCCCTTGAAACGAACCGTGGCACGCCCGGCCATTGCAACCCAGCCGGCCCATCAGCGGGAGGACGTGACGTTGCAAATTGGGAACTTCCATGCCATCCGCGGTTGCGAATCGCTCGGATGCAGGTGGCAGAATATCGGCTGCGGCAGCCGACCAGGTCGCGGCGAGAACGGCCGCGAGGGTTAGAAATCGTCCCATCAATTGCATTTCCCACTGCCCCTTTAGAAAGGCTGCTCACTCTCGCCAGTCAAACGGATGCGCCGCAGCCTGCGATTATTGCCTGCACATTTCGATTGGCAAATCGGTATCATCAGCATATATTGATACGAGCTTCGTGTCGCCAGGAATGTTCGATGTTTCGCACCGTCCCCATCATCATCGCCGCGTCATTCTTGTTCATCGTGAGCGATCACGGGTGGGCCGCGGACCCTGCCAGCCCGTCCGCGATCGAACAACCGCAGTTTGGCCGGCATGTGACCCCGCTGTTCAGTAAGCTGGGCTGCAACGGCGGCACTTGTCACGGGGCGGTGCAGGGGAAGAACGGCTTCCGCCTTTCGCTGTTCGGGGCCAAGCCCGAGTGGGATCATCTGCAATTGACCCGCGACCAGAACAGCCGGCGGATCGATCTGCTGAATCCCGAGCAAAGCTTGATCCTGCAAAAGGCGACCGGCCGCGTGCCCCACGGCGGCGGTAAACTCGTCGAGCGCGATTCGGCCGAGTATAAGATTCTGCACAACTGGATTGCCGCCGGGGCAAAGCTGGATCAAGGCGAGAGCCAGCGGGTGGTCGAGTTGCAAGTCACGCCTCGGGAGCAAACGCTTAAGGCCGGGGCAAAATACCAACTCGCCGCCATCGCAAAATTCGCCGATGGAACCAGTGAAGATGTTTCGCTGCTCTGTTCGTATCAATCGCTGGATGAAAACACCGCCACCGTCGATCGTCGTGGGCAAGTGACGGCCGAGAGCATTGGCGATGTGTCGATTGTCGTCCGCTATCGAGATGAACCGGCTTCGGTCGCTGCCTTGGTGACTCGCGAAACCAGCGAACCGTTTCCGAACGTGAAGCCAAATAATTTTGTCGATGAACGAGTACACGATAAACTTCGTCGCCTCGGCCTGGCGCCGGCGGACCTGTGCGACGACGCTACGTTCCTGCGGCGCGTGCGGCTCGATGTGACCGGGCAATTGCCGACTGCCGACGAAGTGCGTGCGTTTCTCGCCGATGCCGCGGCTGACAAGCGGACGAAAAAAATCGAACAACTGTTGAGTGAACCGGGTTATGCGGCGCTATGGACCTTAAAGTTCTGCGATTTACTTGGTGCGAGCGATTTCGGCATCTATGCCGATGGCCTGGCGGAGCATTTCGAAGCGCCGCGGTTCCAGGCCTGGGTTCGCGCGCGTATGGAAGAGAATTTGCCTTACGATGAATTCGCCGCGCGGATTCTGCTCGCCACGAGTCGCGATGGCCGGAGCCTGGAAGAGTGGGGCCAGGAGGTTCTCGCGCTGCAGCAGGGCTATGCCACGCCCAGGCAGGATCTCGAACTGTATGCGAAGCGGAAGACGCTCGATGTCTATTGGCAGCGGCGGGATGCCAACGGCGTGCCCGGCGCGATGCAGGTTGCCCATGCTTTCCTTGGCCTGCGGTTGCAATGTGCCCAGTGCCATCGCCATCCGCATGATGTCTGGCAGCAAGACGACGTGCTGAGCTTCGCTAACTTCTTCGTCCGCGTCCGCACCGTCGGCTTTCAAGGGGATAATGAAAAGAAATTGCCCGAGCAGGCGAAGCTCTTCAAGCAGATGAATGATGAAGGCAAACGCCTGGGCGAAGAAGCGAAGAAGCTGATGGAAGGGAAAGTCAAAGAATTGGCGGAGAAGGCCAAGAAAGCGGAGAGCGACCGCGGCCGGCTGAAGAATGAGATTGCCAAGTTAGAGCAAGCCAACTCGGCGGATGAGTTGACGGTGAAGAAAGAAGAGTTGGCCGCCGCGGAGCAGATCATTGCCGATCACAAAGGGGCCCAGCAAGAGGCGAGCGACTTGGAGAAGAAGGGGAAGCTGCTGGGCGATGACGTCGCCAAGCGCATTTTGCACGCGGAGATTTTTCACCGGGCCGATGGCGACGCGAAACAGAAGTGGGCCTCGGTCGAGAGTCCGCTGGGTTCACAGTCGTCCAAAGAATACCGGTTGCTAGGCGACCGTGAACCATTGCAAATTGGGGCCGATGAAGATCCGCGCGAGAAGTTCGTTGCCTGGCTGCGAAAGCCCGAGAATCCATTCTTTGCCAAAGCCATCGTCAATCGCGTCTGGGCGCATTATTTCGATCGTGGCCTGGTTGATCCTCCTGATGATCTTTCTCCCTTCAACCCCAGCACGCATCCGGCGCTACTCGATGACCTGACAAAAGGCTTCGTCGCGAACAAGTTCGATTTGAAATGGCTGCATCGCACGATTCTGCTCAGCCGAACCTATCAACAGAGCAGCGAGACGACCGCCGCGGATCAGGCCGACCGCAGCAACTATTCGCACTTCGCCCGACGGCGGTTGCCAGCCGAAGTGTTTCTCGACGCCCTCAATCAAGCGACGGGCACGCGGGACGATCTCGACATGAAGTATTATCATTGGCCCGAGAACCTGAAAACGGTCGAAGTTCCTTACATGCCGAAGAATGCTTTCGTGACATTCGTGCTGGAGCAGTTCGGCCGGAGTGAGCGGAATTCGTCGGTGCAATGCGATTGCCAGCGGCAGTCGGAAGCTTCGCTGCTGCAAGTGCTAAGCCTGGCGAATCATCCGCAGATTTGGAAGAAGATTGCCGATCCCAACGGACGCGTGGCGAAGCTGACAAAGGATGTTTCCGATCCGGCGCAGCGGGTGGAAGAACTGTATTTGAGCACGGTGAATCGTGCGCCGACGAAGGAAGAAGTGGAGTTTTGCATGACGCATTTGAATGGTGCGGAGTCGCCGGAGAAGGGGCTGCAGACGGTATTGTGGTGTTTGGTGAATACAAGGGAGTTTTTGTTGCAACACTAGTGAGAGTATTCATTCTGTCACCCCAAGTTTGCGAACAGATACGAATGGAGAGTTGTGAAATACTTAGCCACCGGCTTCAGCCGGTGGTTCAGACACATTGAAAGGCCGGCTTTAGCCATAATACCCAGGCGGGTTGCTAATGGCTAAAGCCAGAAACCGTAGTTACAAGTACCACCGGCTGAAGCCGGTGGCTAATGGAAGACTGATGACGCATGAACTGTCCCGAGAACATCACGAGCATCTTGTGTGACATTCTTCACATTGCTTTGATAAATATCCGAAACTCGGATGACGGGATCCTTTCTTCGATGCAAGCCGATCATGTGCACAACATTCCTACACTGCTCAAGAACTACACGCCGACCTTTTTGCGTTTCTACCTGGAGATCGAAGTTCCGATTTACGTGAGAAAGTGTCACGAATCTGGTCGCAGTTGTAAGTCATTTGAACCTCATTGGACCAGCCTCGAACAAATCTTATTGCGAGACGAACCGTCCTAAGGATCACGCCATGCACAATTCATGTTCCACCTTCCGCCAAACCACTCGCCGTAATTTCTTGCAAGTGGGCGGCGCATCGCTGTGCGGCATTGGGCTACTCGATCTGCTGCGGGCGCGGAATGCGTCGGCGAAAACCACCGGCGCGAAGGCCAAGCAACTCATTGTTTGCTGGCTGGCAGGTGGGCCGCCGCATACCGATATGTTCGACATGAAGCCAGACTCCCCCAGCGACTACAAGGGCGAGTTCAACCCGATCAGCTCGAATCTGCCGGGCTTGCAGGTTTGCGAGCTGATGCCGCGACTGGCGAAGCAGGCGGATAAGTACACGATCATCCGCAGCGTCACGACCATGAACAAGCCGGGCGATCACAGCCGGGCGCCCATGTACTGGCTGACGGGCAACCCGCGGCTGCCGAGCGGCACCGAAAAATATCCGATGTATGGCAGCGCCATCTCCAAGCTGCGTCCCGGTCCCGCCGAGCTTCCCACGTTCACCGTGCTCGGCAAGATCGATCATCACATTAACAACAGCATTGCCGGCAGCTTCCTGGGGCCGGCCTTCAATCCGTTCATCTTCGATCCGCTGGCGTCGAAGGATGACATCGCCAAGATGCTCACGCCGCAGTTGGAGTTGCCGGCGTTCGCCAAGAATGCGGAACTGCTCAAGCAACTCGATCAGCGGCTCCGCGGGCAGGATGCGGTCGATCCGCTGATTGCCGGGCTGGATCAATATCAGCAAACGGCCTTCGACATGCTCCGCTCGCCCAAGCTGCGGGCCGCACTCGATCTTTCGAAAGAAAGTCCGCAGACGATCGCGCGGTACAAACAAGATCATCTTGAAAAGTATCGCTACCCCTCGGGCGATCCACTTCACTTCTTGCTCGCGCGACGCTTGATCGAAGCGGGCGCGCCAGTTGTTCACTTCAGCCTGGGCTACTGGGACTGGCATGGCGAGAACTTCGTCGCGGGCCGGCAGCAGATTCCGATGTTCGATGCGGGCCTGTCAGCCTTGCTCGAAGACCTGGAAGAGCGGGGCTTGCTCGATTCCACCATCGTCCTCGCGCTGGGTGAAATGGGTCGCAAGCCCAAGTGCGGCACCGACAAGAAGGCCGGCCGCGATCACTGGGACTATGCCCAGTTTGTCCTGGCCGCCGGTGGTGGCTTCAAGCGGGGCTGCGTCGTCGGCGCGACGGATAAACTCGGCGAGCAAGTCAGCGATAACTTCTACAAGGTCGAAAGCTTCGGCACGACGTTGTATCACCTGCTCGGCATCGATCCTGAAACGGTGCTGATGGCGCAAAGCGGCCGGCCGGTGAAGCTGATCGCGGAAGACGCGCCGCTGATTAAGGAAGCGATTGCGTGAGAAAGGACGAGACGCATGGACGAAAGCCAGTGCATGGTAAGATGGCCGACCAGGCAAGCTGCGGTTAAAATAAGGCAATGAGGCAGCCATGATCGAACTAACTGAACAACAAATCCAGGAACTGGAAAACCCCGGGGGTACGCTCCCGCGCGTTTTGAACCCGAGGACCAAAGAGACATTTATCTTAGTACGCGTCGAGGAGACTGAGCTACTCAAAGAGGAGCCGTATGATGATAGTCCCTGGACTCGTGAAGAGCTGGAGGCTTTGGCCTGGGAGACGGTCAAGGATGAAGACTGGAGCGAGTACGACAACCTGCCGGAGAAGCCATGAAACGAGGCGATGTCCTTCTGGTCTGCGTCCCTCACCCCTCTGGCCTGCGTGGCAAGAAACGCCCGTCCGTCGTGGTTCAATCGGACGCATATGTGGGCAAACTCCGCTCGGTTGTCGTCGCGGCGGTAACCAAAAATCTGGCATTGAAGAACGACCCCGCCTGCTTATTCATCGACGCGAATTCGGCCGAAGGCAAGGCGACTGGTCTGGTTACGGATTCAGTGGTTTCCGCACTGGTGCTCAATACCGTTTACGGAGACACGTTCGACCAGGTGCTTGGAGAGTTGTCACCTGCTTTGCTACAGCAATTCAATGAATGCTTGAGAGTGGGACTGGGGCTGCAGTGAAACATCTGTCATTTGGTACGGAGCTTTAATGTTAACGGTTTGGGGCAAGCGCCCGAAGTCGGTGATTTATGTAGTCCTCAACGGCGGGCCGAGCCACATCGACACTTCGGATCCCAAGCCGGATGCGCCGGTTGAATACCGGGGCGACTTCAACACGATTCCGACGAAGCTCTCCGACCGGCCTGCCGCGATCAGCGGGCAAGCGACCGGCGTTTGGGTCGGTCATCAGTCGGCTGACAGACCAAAGGGACGCTATCTCGCCTTATGTCTGCTTGAACGAGTTGGGCGCCGATCCGTTTGAATATCAAAAGCCGCATTATGCCGGCCTGGCTCATGCGCCGTTTCGTCATATCAACCTTTGAGAAATACGGCGGGGCAAGTACACGCACCAGGCCGATAAGAAAATCCTGTACGACTGGGATGCGAAGCCCTTCGTCCTCGCGCGGAGGCTCCTCGAAGCGGGCGTGCGCGTCGTCACACTGCAGGTCGGCGCGTGGGATCATCGCAGCGGGCCGGCGCAGCATATTTTTGAATCGTATCGCCATGCGCTGCCGGTGATGGATCAAAGCATTTGCGCGCTGGTTACCGATCTGGAAGAGCGCGGCCTGAGCGATGACGTGCTGATCGTCGTCCTCGGCGAATTCGGCCGGCACGTTGCCGCAATCCCGCGCAAAGAAACTCGAACTCGTCGATCGTTCCGAGAGCGGTGCCACCGGGCAGAGCGGGCAAGACAAAACATGCAGGTCGTGGCCGCCATCCCTGCCGCAGGCTTTATCGCGCAAGCCCGTTGGATGTCGGTCGCAATGCGACGTTAGCGTACCGCTGCTGACCGTGCATTCGGAATCCGACCTGCTCGTTGGCCATTTCCTGATTGAGCGCAACGCCGAGCCACAGGTGAACCGCCAGTCCGCGCGACGAACTGATGGCGACGGTGACATCTGGGAGGGGCTCGAGGCGACTAAAGCAAGCCGCCAGGTCTGGCGGAACGGTTGGCTCCGAAGTGACGATCATTGCCGTCCGCCCTTCCGACTGGCGCGGCCCGCCCCACATATCGTACTGGGAGCTCGCGACGCCAGAAGGATTCCAGACGAACGCTTCGGGATGTTGCGGCATGTAAAAGGCGAGTTCGCTCGCATAGGCACGACCGTTCGTCACCACCAGCATCGAGTTTTCGGGATCGGGCAATTCGGCAAAGACTTTTCCGACCTGAACACCAAGGTCCGCCCAGCCACGCAGCCGCACGGCAGGATCTAGTTTCGACCCTTCGAGCCCTAAGCCGAACCCGAGTAGGTACGTGACGGCAGTTGCAACCAGTCCGGTGCCGAAAGCGATGGGAAGACGCCGATCTGAACCTTTGGCTTCTAAATACCGGGCGTGACTCTGAACCACCGCACCGACAGCCAACACCAAACCGGCGATGTAGGCGGGAGTACCCCAATTCGGTTCGACGCGCTGCTTGAGTGCCAAGACACAAACAATCAGCAACGGCAACACGCTGAATGTGAGTAAGAACTTTGTGCGGCGATCACAGCTTCGGAGCGAGCACGCGCCGACGAACCCCGCCGAGACAAACAACCAACAGGTTACGGGTGACAGGACACCGAACTGCGAGCCCACAAACTCGAGAAAGCGCGTGACGCGTTTAGTTAAACTGACTTGCTCCGCCGAAAAGTGAGCGCTCGTGTGGTCGAACGTGACCCATCCGTTTCGCACATTCCACCACAGTACCGGCGCTAGAAAGCAAAGTGCCAACGCGGCACAGATCCAAAGGGCTGGCCGCCGCAGCTCGATGCGATCTTCCTGGCTGAGGAGCAAGAACACTCCCGCCAGCGGAAGAAAAGCGAGCATCGTCTGTTTGGACAATACGCCAACGCCAATTGCTAACGTCACGCACACCAACCATCGCCAACGCATTCGATCCCGCTTTAGCAACTGCCAGAACGCATATAGGGCCACGGACCAACACACGAGCACGGGCGCGTCGATCGTCATGATCAAACCCAACGCCGCGCTGCCGGGACTCGCCAACGATATCAACGTGGTCCAGAACCCTGCCCGCGAGCCGTACATGTCTCGTGCTAAGAGAAAGACAAAAATCGCTCCCCACGTTCCCAACACAATAGCAGGCAGGCGGACCGCCAAGGCGGTGTCGCCAAAGATAGACGTCGAAGCAGCAATGAGCCAAGCGACCATCGGAGGTTTGCTGTAGTAACACACGTCCAAGCGACGCGCCCATTCCCAGTAGTAGGCTTCATCGTGAACCAAATCCAACGGAACGGTGACAGCCACTAGCAATCGCAGCAGGAAACAGCCACTAATGACGTATAACGTGCGACGCAGCCAAATGTCCGTCGCAGCTTCCGCGGATTTGAGTCGTGTGTTCTCCATTTTGAATGCTCCTGCATCCACTCGCAAACTTTGCATCATGCAGCTCGTCGGTTCGAAATTCTTCGAACAGGGACTTTCGATACATCACTCTCGTCGCCTTCCGTCGTTTCGCGATAGTCATCAATATGAAAAATCAATGGTTCCTCAAGCAGGATCTGTCCATCCAAGTTGGTTGCCAGAAGCATCGCTTTCTTAGGAAGAAGGATGTATGCCAAGACGAGTCCCGTAAAGTAAACGATCGCACCGGACCAGAGGACATCGCTCGGGAAGTGTCTCCCTTGCGCGATTCGGCCTATTCCGATGACGAATCCGAGCGATAACCCTAGCAAGAGAAAAGTAATCGACCAACGCCAACGGTTGCGAGGGAGAATAAAAATCGGTGCTAGCAGATAGAATCCCATCGATGCGTGTCCTGACGGGAAAGATTTATGGACGTGTTCACTCGCGACACCGAAATCTAGCACCTGCACAAAATCCATGCCGCCACCAAACTCAGTCAGGTCACACGGTCGCGGGCGATTCCAGGACGATTTCAGTAGCCCGTTCACAATCAGCCCCGGCCCGATCGCTAGCAATAACGCGAGGAAGGCAGCGCCCGCGCGAAACGGTCGGCAGCGTGTCCACACGAAACTGGCAACGAACATCGCCGCGGCCCCAATGCCCAACAGAAGTCCCGGAAGCGGGCCGTAATGGTATGCGACCAACGACGGACGAGCGTGTAATGCGGGAAACTCTCCCGCGTTCGCATCGAAGAAAAGGCGGTTGACGCGAATATCAAGATCAAAGCAGCGGATGAGAGCCGTCAGAGCGGTTAGCGTCAGGATCGGCAAGAGAACATAAAGTAGGTGGCTCGGA
This sequence comes from Anatilimnocola sp., assembly GCA_043744755.1. Taxonomy (GTDB): domain Bacteria; phylum Planctomycetota; class Planctomycetia; order Pirellulales; family Pirellulaceae; genus Anatilimnocola. The sequence goes on along the minus strand of JAYTUF010000850.1, from coordinate 1,549 downwards.
CTCACGGTCGGCCAATGATGACTCACGAGACCCTGCTGCGACACGCCGAGCGATACGGGATCGGCGCTCGTGGGGTTCCAAACTGTTTCTCGATCACAGGCAGTAGTCGATGTTGCCATGAAACGCTGGCAGCTAGGAGTTATGCGCTGAACGCCGAGAACCGGGAAGAAATCATCTAGGCGATACAATCGACAAAACCTACGCAAACCTTTACACATGAGTGGTCTTTTATGTCAAATGCAATCAAGTCGGTGAAAAACATGCCTCGCAAAGTCGTGGCATCGATGGGTTGTTCGATAATCGCGACCTTGCAGAAGTCCGCAATTCGTTGCGCTGCCTTCATGGACTGCCGGCGGGCGGGCCAGAACGATCTTTAACTTCGCCTCTTACCGAGGAGGGGTGGTAAAGGATTAATTTCGCAGTACCCGGCGGATGAGCAGCACGCCGATGCCGAGGCAGGCCAGGTTGCCGATCCAGATGATGGCTGGCGGCGCGACGCCCATTTTGGCGTACGTGATGCCCTGGTTGAAGAGCGGATAATAGAGGGCGAGGATCGGCACAAAGCAGAAGGCGAAGGTGCTGAGATAGTCGGAATTGCGCCAGAGGATGGCCGTGGGGGCGCCGATCAACACGAAGGCCAGGCAACTGAAGCCACCCGCCCAGCGCCGCCAGGGTTCGGTCTGCAGTCGATAGAGCCTGAGCTTCGCGGTGGCGACGCTGTTCTGCCGCTTCTGCCAGTTGTTTTGTTCGAGCAGTTCGAAGTCGCCCGTCATCAGGGCCAGCCCCGTTTCGGCAGCGACAGACTGCTCCAGCTCGACGATCGAGCGCTGCTGCTGCTCGATGGCAGCGCTCATTCGCCGCAGCGGCAAATGGGTGGGATTGCTTTCGCCCGGGTCGCGCGCCGCCGCATAGGAGAGCGGAATATCCTGCACCGTCCGCCCGGGCCAATCGAAAGTCAGGCCTTCGTCGGTATCCATCTTGCAATCGATCAGGATCAGGCTGAGCGTCCCTTCCGCCAGATTCGACCGCAATTCGGCCTCGGCGGCGGTCAGCGTGAAGGCGGGCATGTCGTTGTTGGGTTGAAAGTTCATGATGGGCCGGATCAGCCGGCGGCCATCGACCTCTTTCACAATGATCGAGAACCGCGGGTTGGCATACGACCGCTGCGTCCGCAACATGCCATAGGCGATTTCTTCGACCGATTGAATCACCACCCGCTGCACGCCCGCATGGCCCCAGGACCAGGCCACGTCGTTCAACCACACGGCCACCAGGCTGAGCAGAAACGACAGGCCGATCACCGGCGCGAGCAACGACAACGGCGAGATGCCGAGGGCTTTGATGGCGATGACTTCATTGTCTGCCGACATTCGCCCATAGACAAAGCAAGCCGCGAACAGAATCGTCCCGGGGACTGCGAAGGCCAGCGCGGTCGGCATCACGAAGGGAATTAGTTTGAGCGTCGGGCCGATGCCCAGATTCATCCGCACTGCTTCCTGGCCGATGGTGATGAGCATCATCGCCATGGTCAAAATGACCAGCCAGAAAG
>JAYTUF010000849.1:0-3664 GCA_043744755.1 Anatilimnocola sp. | reverse complement strand
CCTAGCAACAGGATCGGGGACGAGTTATTTTTCGGGCCCGCCCCCCGCTCCTTTCGTTGGAGCGAATCCCTACAATTTCCATACTTGGGATACGTGGTCCTTGGCTTATGAGCTGGGCAACATTGGTGGTAGCCCTGGCACTGGCCTGAGTGTGAATGGGATCGATGACCCTAACCCACGAACTGGCGTGATCGAATACGGCGTCGACGATGCCGGCGAGCGACAGACCCAGCCGCCTTATGCTTCGCAATTGCGGGGAGTGCAGGTGCGGCTGAAGATCTATGAGCCGCAAACGCGGCAGGCCAAGCAGGTGACAGTGGGGGCGGATTTTGTAGCAGAGTGAAAGAATATGCCGTTAAGAGACTTCGGCCGGTTTAATGATTTCGCCTTGGGCGTTCATGACACCGAGGGGAGTTCCCGTGGCAAGTCGGAGGGCTTCGGTGAGCGATTCCAGATTGGTGACGGCGATGTAGCGGGTCCCTGCCAACATCAGGAGTTGCGGGAGCGCTTCATGGAGCGTAGCCGTGGTTTCGACGGCAATTAGCCATTCAGCGGTGCTTACATCAATGGGGCCTTGTTCACAGCGGGTGCCCTGGTAGCGGGCGATCAGTCGGTTGACGACGGTCGAGTGCGCTTTGTTGCTCATCCAGTTCCTTCGGCATTGCAGTTTTCTCAGCGGTGGAGCGAACAAAGATACGGCAGCGCGCCGGCTTTGGCTACCCCAGATTGAGTAGTCGTACCTTGCTTGCGACCGTAAAAGGTAATCAATAGGGGCTGTTAGCACCCCTCGTCGTTCTATCGAGACCCTGATAAGTGTAGGATGGGGCCAGACGGGCAAGAGTGCCCATCCTACGAGAATCAGCGCGAAACGCGGAGAGAAGAACCGATGCAATTGCGACCACTGGGTCAGACAGGACTGAAACTTTCGCAGCTCAGTTTTGGGGCTTCGTCACTCGGGCAGGAGTTTCGCAGCGTCGATCTGAATGAAGCCTTGCGGTCCGTTCGCACCGCGCTTGACTTGGGAATGAATTTCATTGATACGTCCCCTTTCTATGGCCGGGGGATGAGCGAAGTGCTGTTGGGCGTCGCGCTGCGGGATGTGCCGCGGGACAAGTATCTGCTGGGGAGCAAGCTGGGGCGGTATGCCGGGGCTCATTTTGATTTTTCCGCGCGGCGGGTGGTCGAGAGCCTGGATATCAGCCTGGAGCGAATGGGCGTCGAGTATCTCGATATCATGCTCTGCCACGATATTGAGTTCGTGGACATGCGGCAGATCATTGACGAAACGCTCCCTGCGCTGCGGCGGGTGCAGGAGCAAGGGAAGGTGCGGTTCGTGGGGATCAGCGGTTATCCGATGAAGATTTTTCGGTATGTGCTGGATCAACTGCCGCTGGATGTGGTGCTGTCTTATAACCATTACACGCTGCAGAACACCATGCTCGCGGATTTGCTGCCCTATCTGCAGAGTAAGGGCGTGGGGGTGATGAACGCGGCACCGTTTTCCGCCCGGCTATTGACTCGCCAGGCGTTGCCGCCGTGGCACAAGGCCACGCCCGAGGTGCGGGCGATTGCCAAACAGGCGGCCGAGCATTGCAGCAGCCGGGGCGTGGATATTGCGCAGCTCGCCGTGCAGTTCAGCATTGCTCATCCGGAGCTAACCACGTGCATCGTCGGTTCCGCGAATCCGGAGAACGTGAAGAAGTGGGTCGAGTGGGCGGCGATTCCCATTGACGGGCAACTGCTGCAGGAAGTGCAGCAGATTTTGCAGCCGATTCATGATTGGTTTTATGTCGAAGGGCGGGCGGAGAATAATGATCCGCGTTAGGGGTCGCGATCCTGGACCCATGGGAGGGCGACGCTCCTGCGGAGCCGGAACCGCGAAATGACATGTTTCCGCCGCACGGCTCGGCAGGAGCCTCGCCCTCCCGTCTCACGTCCCTTCCCCATTTACCGTAGGTGGCATAGAATCTCTTATTGAGACTACTTTCGAGCCAGCGATTTGAGAATTGCTGCGGAAAACAAGCTGCGTTCGCGGCGGACAGTCTCAATAAACGGGGTACTAAGATGGCCGAGCCAGAATCATTAGAACGCGTGCCGGTTTCGCTTTCGCCCCGGGATCGCTTTGTCGAGTTCCTGCAAAGCAAGGGGATGCGCGTCACGCAGCAGCGGCTGTCGCTGGTCGAGCATGTCTTCAGCCGGCATGAGCATTTCGATGCGGACCAACTGATCGAGCAGTTGCCGCCGTCGGGCGACCCGAACCACGTCAGCCGGCCGACCGTCTATCGCACGCTCAATGAGTTCGTCGATGCGGGCCTGCTGCGGCGGTTCAATTTGAATGGCCGGGCCGTGTACGAACACGACTATGGCTACCCCCAGCACGACCATTTCCACTGCACCGAGTGCAACAAGCTGCTGGAGTTCACCAGCCCCGAACTGATCCAGATGCGCGACGAGTTGGGCAAGCAACACCAATTCCGCGTCACCGGCCATCGCTTGATCATCAGCGGCATCTGCCAGGAATGCGCTCAAGCGAAACGGCGGAGCCGGAGCCGGATGAATATGATTTAGGCGGGCGAGGGAAAATGCAATCGGGTTTTGATGGGAGGAAATTCGATGTCCGAGTACGTATCAGTTTTGGCGGATGCAAGTCGGTTGCCAGTGGGCGACCGGATTCAATTGATTGAAGCGCTGTGGGACACCGTGCCTTTGGAAGCGGTGCCTGGTTTGAGCGAAGACTGGCGGTTGGAAATCAACCGGCGATCGGCAGAATTCGATGCAGGACTGGTTGCCACGGTCCCCTGGGAACAAATCCGGGCCGACGCGCTGCGTCGCGCAGGAGTGACTGTGCCGAATGTTGCCCATTGATTATCTGCCCGGGGCGCGACTCGATTTTGACGAGTCGTATGATTGGTATCGGAAGCGAAGTACACCACCGCTTACTTCGGGCGCGGCTCTTTGAGAAATCTACTCTTCTACCTTACTTCCCAAACTTCTCGGCCGCCCAGGTTTTGAAAACGCCCTGGGCCTTGGCTCCTTCGCCCACGAAGCCGCCGTGCTGCACCATCCAGACGATGGCGATTCCCTTGGCGGGGCGGACTTCCATGTTCGTCGCCTGGGCGCCGCCGTGGCCGAACGAATCATTGCTGACGGAGAAACCCAGGCCATAACTTTCTTTCACGGTCGTCGGTGTTTGCCGCGATGTTAGCTCGCGCAACGAAGCTTCGCTCACATACCGTTTACCGTTCAGTTCGCCGCCGCGGAGCAACATCTGGCAATACAGGCCGACGTCGCTGGCCGTGGAGAAGAGTCCGCCCGCGGGCATGGGAAAGCGGCGAGCCCGATCGCTGAGGGGATAGATCAATTGGCTGATCGGGAATTCGACCAGGTCCGTTTTGTCGGCATTGGGGCGATATGATTTGGCCACCCGCGCTGCTTGTTCCTCATTGGGCCAGAAGGTGGTGTCTTTCATTCCCAGCGGGCCAAACAGCCGGTCTTGCATGAAGTCTTCGTACTTTTGCTTCGATACCACTTCAATGATTCGCGCCGCGGTGTTAATGCCGGCGTTGGAATATTGATACTTCGTCCCCGGCTCCGTCTGCAGCGGCGTCAGCGCGTAACTGCGGACCGCGGTGGCCAGCAGCAGGCCGTCGAGCGTGGGTTCTTC
>JAYTUF010000848.1:0-14482 GCA_043744755.1 Anatilimnocola sp. | reverse complement strand
GCGGTGTACTGGCTGACGATGTCGCGCGTTGTACGCGGGCAGGTGATCTCGCTTAAGCACGAGCAGTTCGTCGATGCCGCGCGAACGAGCGGCGCGGGGAGTGCGCGGATTGTGTTTCGCCACATCGTGCCCAACGTGCTGGGGATTGTGATTGTCTATCTGACGCTGACTATTCCGAGCGTGATGCTATTCGAAGCGTTTCTCTCGTTTCTAGGCTTGGGTGTGCAGCCGCCGGATGTCTCGTGGGGTCAACTTGTCAACGACGGCATTAAGGTCATCACGCCGATCGGCATTCACTGGTGGTTGGTGCTGTTTCCGGGGCTGGCGCTCGCGCTCACCTTGTTCGCGTTGAATTTTCTGGGCGATGGGTTGCGCGATGCGCTCGATCCGCGGATGAAGAATCGATAAGGCGGCGGGAAGAAGAGGGGGAGAGTGGGCGAAAGATAAGCTTGAATTAGTCGCAACCCCTGCGTCTCCCACTCTCCCACTCTCCCACTCTCCCACTCTCCCACTCCTCCTCATCCCCGTTGTTGCCAGGGCGAGTGCAGCGTGGCCAGCAACGTACAGGCGAGCAGGAAGACGCCGAGCCAGAGATAGCCGGGGACGACGAGCGCGGCGATGCCGAAGAGGGCCAGGACCAGTTGCGGATAGGCAATCACCCAGTCGCGGAGGGATGTGCTGCGGCCGATCTGGGAGATGGCGGCGGCGAAGACGAGTAGCGACGCGGCGAGCAGCCAGGGAAGGGACGTGCTGGTCGTGCGTGCCGTTTGCGGCCAGGTGACGATCCACGTGGAGAGTTCGCCCGCCTGGGTATGTCGCAGTACATGCAGTGGGTGGGTGATGACCGCTTCGGTCACCGGTGTAAGTGCTGCCTCGCTGGGCGGCAAGTCCACGAGCGGCGTGGTGAGTTGGTCGGCCATTTCGTTTTTGAGTGTCTGCAGACGGGCTGCCAGGATCGGCGCCAGGGGCGAGGAAGGGGGCCGTTTGCTAATGCCCGCGATTTCTTGATCCCAACGTTGCCGCCACAGGCTGAGCCAGATATCGGCAGACCCGGCGACGTTGCTCGCGGGCGCATCGGCAACGCCTTGAGCGACTTGCACCAGCGCTTCCAAGGGAGCCAGCGGTTCGTCATCCTCGGTTGACTTGACCGACGTCAGATCGATTGGTGACAGGAGCGGCGCGGGGCCGAGGATCTGCCAGCGCGTTCGTTCGACGGCAGCGCCGGCCACGCGCGGCGCGGCGAACTGCCATTGGCCGCTGGGGTCGTCCTGGACGGACAGGCGGCCACGATAAATGATTTGCACCCACTGCGGCCAGGTATCGGAATGGAGTTCAATGGTCGCCGCGCCGCCGATGCCCGGCTCGCGGCGGAGTTGCCCGGGCACATCGTTGATGATGGCCGCGACGAGTTCGTGCGCTTCCGGCGGTTGAATCAACAGCGTTCGCGCGCCACCGGGCAGAATCGTAAGTTCCGTCCGGCCGACGATCCGACGGTCGGCTTGCCACGTGACATGATGATCGGCAAGCACGATCCGGGGCTGCTCGCGCCGCGTCCGTTCCGGCCGGGCGGAAGCGCGATAACGGTCGATAATCGCTTCGTAGGCGAGTTCGGCAGCGGGATTCGTACCGACGAGAGACGCGGGCAATTCAGGCCGCAGTTGCAGCCCCGAGGTCTGCCATTGCAGCCGCGAATCGAAGCCCCGCCGCGGCAACGCGATCCAGCGTTGCAGTTCATCCTGGCTGCCAATCAGGTCGATGGCGGGCAAGCGTACGAGTTCCTGTTCGGCGGCAAGCGAGGTGATCCAGCGCAACTTCACCTGGTCCTTCACCGGCTGATTCAGTTGCACGCGAAGTAAGTTGCGCGATTGACCCGGCAGTAGTTCCACCTGACTGCGGCCGGCGGGATCCAGTTGGAACGGGCCGTTCCAATCGCGGGGAATCGAAAACTGCAATTCGTCGAACAGGCCGCCGGGCGATTTCAAGTTGGCGGTCACTTCAACCTGCCAGCCGTCCGGCGTCGCCAGGAGCCGCGTGAGGAGTTCGCCGGAGAACCCGGGCACCGAAGCGCCCAGCGTCACCGGCACGGCTGATGGAAACGTATTTGCTCGGGGGCTGCTCCAATCGAGGTGCGCAATGACGCGGTCGTTGAGCATCGGCTCCGCGGTGGTTGGTTCGACCGCCACGGCTTCTTCCGTCACGTTCTTCCAGCCCACGAGCTTGCCCAGTGTCACCGCCGCACCGGGGCGGCGACGAATGATGCACTCATAATGTTGCACATCAATTTCAGTCGTATGAAGCACCGGCAGATTGGCGAGTTTGCCTGCGACATGCGGCCGGTCGGCATGCACTTCCACTTGCCAAGGTTCGGCCCGCATTTCGTCTAAGAGCAGAGTGAGCAGACCATCGGCATGGCGGAACCAGCGAGTCGCCACTGCCACTTCGCCTTGTGTGACGGCCACCCGGCGCACCGTGAGCTGCGGAGGCAGTTGAAAACGAAGTTGATTGACGCTCGACGACGCGGACATGCCTTGCAGTCGATAGCGCACACTGGCTTGATCGGGAGTCAAGGACCAGTCGATCTGCTGATCTGCCTGCAGTCGATTCTGCACCGCGGTGACAGTCAGCGTGGGCCGCGGCGCTTCGGTGGTGCCGCGAAAGGCTTGCACGGGATTGAGCGTCTGATCACCCCAAGGTTGCAGGAACTCGGCCGCGGGCAGGGTGCCGGGTTTGCCATTCCATTGCAGGCCGGGCGCGGTCCAGGCGGCTTGCCAATCGCGCGCGAGGCGGTCGGCGGCAGGTTCCAAACGCGGCGGAATGAGATTGCCGACGCCTGTCGATCCCACCAGCAGAAAGGAAGCCGTCAAGTTCACATCACCGGTCGTCACGCGGTCGAGCACAAAGTGGTGCAGGTTCGCTTCGCCCTCTTCGGTCCATTGCCGCACGAAGGCTGCGCCATTGCCGGTCGGCAGCAGACGGAACCGCGGATCAGCCCGCAGCACCACTTCCCGCAACTTGCCGGTGAGAGGCCGGAATTGCCACTTGCCTTCGACCACGACCGAACTAGGCCGCATTCGCCAGAGCAGCAGTTGCTCGGCTTCGATCACCGGCGGCGGCTCGGTCGCGGCCCGTGACCATTGCACGACCAACTGGTCGGCAGCACCCAAGTCTACCTGCCAGGCTCCATTTTCGGCGCGCTGTTCCGCGCCGCGAGCGTTCGGAATCGTCACCTTGCCCGCCGAGGTGAACACGGGAATCAACACACGACTGTTGGCGCAGGTCGGAATGTGAATTTGAGTGCCGACCGTTCCATCTTTGGGTGGCGCGACCAGGGCCAGACCAACTTCGATCCGCTGCCGACCGGTGGCCGCGAGCTCAATCAGCAGTTCTTCACCGCCAGCCGACCAGGTGGCAGCGGCTGATTCACCTTCGATGCGGACGCCGGGATCGATCAACCTAACTTGTTCTCGGATGAATGGCAGCCGCAGGATGCTCCGTTCGCGAAAGACTTCAATCTCGAAGTGAGCCACGACGCCCTGCAATTCGCCAGTCGGTTCGGCGCCCTCAGTGGTCCAGCGCAGATCATATTGCGCACTGCGCAGGAGCCAATCGGAATGATCGGCTCTGCCCCGTGGTCCGGCGCGAAAGAGAGCTTCATAGAGTGCGGGCGAAACGTAAACGAAATCGGTAGGTTGTCGATTCTCATCGACCGGAATCACGACCCGCCATGGTTTGCCGGCGGCCTCATCGGCGGCCTGCAACTGACCGCGCGCGAGTTCGGTCGTTTCTCCAAAATGGATCAGCCCCCACACGCCGCCCAGCAGCAATATCAGCCGGGCGACAGGCTGCAACAGAAAGCTTGTTGACGTCATACTCGCCATGCTCGTCGCATCGTTTTGAGGTTTGATCGGCCGGCGGAAAATCTGCCAGGCCAAGCCTGTCAACCAACCCGCCAGCGCGGCCTGCCCAAAGACCCGCCAAGGTTCGGCGAGCACGAGCGAGAGAGCGAGACAAACAACAGCCGCCGCCACGAGCCGAAACGCATTCCAGGATCGCAAGCGCAGCGCGCAGGCTGCGGCGACGAAAGCCATCACCAGCGCGATCAACCCTAGCCAGACGGGAGAGTAAACTTCGATCTGCACCTCCGCGCCGGTCGGCAGATCGCGAGAAAACTGCGTACTGGAGGTGCTGGTGAAAAGCAGTTCAAAAAACGAGTCGCCGGAGGCCGCTGTCTGGGATGGTGTGCCGCTGGGGATCGGCTCACCCTGGCTGCCGGGCCAAAGTTGCCAGCGGCCGGGCAAGCGTGCCTGCCAATGACTTTGCAGCACCGGCAGGCGCGTCTCGGGGATCGGTGCGGTCCAACGAGAACTGAACCAGCCTGCTTCCTGCGTTGGTGGCGAGGTGTATTCGAGACGCACGAGTGGGCTAGCTGGCAAATGCTTTCCGCGCGGGTTGCGCAGTGGAATCGACAGCCAACGGGGATCACCCGAGCGTGAAAAAGCGAGTACTTCCCGGCCATCGACCACCGCCCGCGCCAGGCGGGCGTTCACGGCGAGTCGCAGTTCGAGCGCTTCGACATCATCGCCCACCACCAGATACCGCGCTTCATGCCGAGCAGCGCCCGTGGGCGAAAATTCCGTTTCCAGATCGCAGCGACCGATCCAACCCGCGAGCGGCCTTTGCGTTTCCAGCAGCGGCGCAAATTGCAAACGAGCGTCTTGTCCGGCTAGATACCGGTAGCGGGCACGAACTTGCTCGGCGAAGGGCTGAACGGGGAGCGGACGCAAGCGCTCGGCCTGCCACGTGAGCGGCGTATCCACCGGCCCTGCGATTTCGACTTCCGCCGAATGGGCCGTCGCTTCCGGCACTTCGGCCAGCGGGGCGTATCTGGCCGAAGTGATGGGTTCGCTCCACTGCGCTGCGAGCGAAAAGGCCGTATTCCGAGCGCTCGGCAACTCGATGCGATAGACCGCCGGCCCAGGTTGATCACCGGGAGACGTCATCGTTTCGAGTCGTTCGGTCGTTAGCTGACGGGTATCACTGACCAGTCGCCATTGTGGATCAACGTGGGGCGCGGGGCGGAGTTGCACGAGCACGCTGGAGACGGCAGAAGACTCAGGTTCACAAGCCAATTGCAAGCGATAATCGACCCGCTGCGTTGCGAGTCCGATTTGTAGTGTCGAACTGGCGGTATAGCGCGGCGAGCCGGGTGCCAGCAAGAACCTTGGTTGTCGCGCTGTATCGGTCAGGCGCACCAGCCAACTGCCAATCGGCGAATCGGTGAGAGCGCGGACTTTCGCCGGCAAGACCGCGGGGCTGAGAAACTCCAAGCCATCGGCGCTCAGCAGCCGCGGTTCAAAACTGGCATCGGCGAGTTGCAGCGTCACATATCGCTGCTGCCAGGCCGCGGCGGGAAAGCGCACGGGCTGCAAGATGTCGTCGCCCCAGGGTGCGGTGCCCAAGCCGCGCACGTGCCGGAGCCGGGCGTTGACCCGCAGCGGACGATTCGCCCGCAGCGGTTGTTTGAGAAGCAATGTCATCACTTGCTGGTTGCCACCCCGCATTCGCGCGGTGCGATCCGCGAGCAAATCGGGCGGCGACGTTTCGATCGAATCGACCACCCAAGCTCGCGGAATCTCGCACTCGATGCTGAAGTGGCTGCCGCTGGGGACGGTCAACTCCGCGGCCAGGCTGGCGACGAGTTGCTTGGGTTCGACCTGCAGGGAAACCAGGCTCATTACTTCGAGTGGCATGGCGACGGAGGTGGCTTGCACATCGACGGTGGCCGTCGCCCGCTCCAATTGAAACTGCAGCAGGTCCATTCCTTGGCTGTCGCTGGCGAGCGTGGTGGCAGACAGTCGGCTGCCCGAACCGGCGGACGCATCGAGCTGCAGCCACGTCGGCGAGGCGATGTTGATGCGCCCTTCTTGCCAGATGGCATTCTCGACCGTCGCCCGCGGCAACGTCCACTTTTGCGGCTGCGGCGACCAATCGGCCACGGCTGTCAATTGAATCAAGCGACTGTTGCCGGTCAGGGCGGCGGGCAACACCACCACGGCAACCGGTTCGCCCGTAGCGGACTTTTCGGTCGTCCAGGTCAACGATTGTTCGCCCCAGCGGATGGCCGTCCATTGCAAGCGGGCGTCGTGACGGACGCGAATCTGCTGGAGCGGAGCGCGATCGATATCCAGTTCGAGCGAGAGTTCCAAATCCATCTGCCCTGGCGTGAAGACATAACTGCCCGTTTCACGAACGAGGACCAGCGCTGCCGCTTGATCCGCACGCTGACGAGGTTGCACAACCAGCTCAAACCGCTGTCCGCCGGCGACATCGACCTGCCAGAGAGAATCGGCTGGAGCTTCGCCCGGTTTGGGCTTGGGGGGTGAAGGAGCCGCCCCCAGCTCGCGGACAATGGCGAACTCGCTCGTCAAGCGGAGACTCGTCGGCAGTCGCAGTTCCAACTGTTGGCGGGCAGCCAGGGGAAGTTCAATTTCAAATCGCACGCGGCCCCGCTCGTCGCGGCGTCCGCGGAGGGACCACGGCACTTGCAGCACGCCGCTGCGCGGGACTGCGACCAGCAATTGCTGCTTTTCATTCTGCCCCCACGTCGGCGATTCGGCCGTCGCATTGGCAGTGGCGGGTTTCCACGTCGGAGAACCGATCGCCAGGTTGCACGGCGAAAGCGATACCCAGGCGGTGGCGCCATCTACTGGAGCAGGTTTTTGCTGTTCGACGGTTAGCTCCGCCGCTCCCGACACGAGTTGCTCGCCGCGCAAAGTGGCGCGGTAGATGGCTTGCGTAAGGCTCGCGCCGGGGGGCGCTTCAGTTGGCAGGGAGGAAGGTTGCAAGACGGCGATGCGGCGTTCGTATTCGGCGCGCCGCATCGGCAACAGTCCGCGCGTTTCGGGGTCCAGTCCATCCACGGGAACATAAATCTTGCGCAGTGATTGAGGCGAAATGGTCGCCGGCGGCGCGATTGGCGGCTGCGCCTGAGCGACGATTGTCGATACGAATAACAGCGTTAGCGCGACCCAGCCCGCGCGGCCGGCGGTCACGATTCCACCTCCTGCGTGACCGGGGGCAAGGCAGGAGCAGCCGCGGTGGTTGCCGGCGGCGTCGAACGACTGCCGGTGGATCGCTGCCCGCTGACCTGCGAAGGGGAACGAACAACAACTGCCGACGATTTCGGAAGTTGTCCCGTCCAAAGCCAGCGCAGGGCGGCAAAAATGGCCACAATAACCAGCCCCAGCGCCATGATTTGGGCCGCGAACAGCACGGTCTGAGGCGCGGCAATCCCCAAGCCCAGCACGACTGTTGCGAGTACCAGCAGGCCGGTGGAACTGCGGACTTGGGGCACGTGCAACACGAGCAGACCCAGCACCAGCCCCAAACCGGCCAGCCATATCGCGAGTGAGCGCTGACCGATGGTCCGCAATTGCAGCGGGGGTTCGCTGCCGACGCTGGAAAATAAATAATTGTTCAGCGAAGCCGGCAAAGGTTCCTGGCGACTCGCCCCGCACCAATCTTCCAGCCAACGTTGTTCATAGAGGGCGACGCGCGACCAGTAATAGTTCCGCCAGCTCCATTTCATCTCCGCCGCGTAATCGCGCGGATCGAGCAGCAAATGCTCGTGCGAGGGCAACACCACTTGCCATTGAAGCCGCTGCGGCGTTTGCGCACCCTCAATCTGCGGCGGCGTGAGCAAATGTTCGGCCACGGACCAATTGGTCGGCACTCGCGGTGACTTATACCACAGCTCCACGACATGCGACTTGGAAGCGGCCAACGTGCCGAGTTCGATCCGCACCGAGCGTTCGCCGGCGGCGGCTGCGGCCACGCTTTGACCATCGACCAGCACTTGCACGTTGTTGTTGATCGTTGCGAGCGGCAGGCGAACGACAATCGCGGCCGCGGCAGTCCGCACTTGCAGCACGCAGCGCTCTTGCCGTTGCAGCGGCGAGAGCCACGTCTGGACCCACATCCGGTCGATGACCAGGCCGCTGATCTCCGGCGATTGCAACAGAGACACATTCAAGCTGAGCGAAGTTAACAGACGATCTGACTTCCCTTCCAGCACGCCCCGCTCGCTCGGCGCGAGCGTACCATCATTGCTGGCTGCTGAACCTTCGGGAAGCTTGATGTGCAGGTCAGCCGAATGTTCGACGCGAATGGTCTGCCCCAGTTCATGATCGAAATCGCTATCAGCCGGCGCAATGAGTGGGATCCGCAACGTCGTCACCAGTTCGGTCTTGAGCAGCGGCGCGGGGAGTGAATAGCGGAGCGTCAATTCGACCGGCCCCAGACGATCCTTCGTATCGATTACTTCGAACAGGTTGCGGCCGGCGTCCACATCGGGCGCGGGCCGATGCTCGAGTAATTGGGCGCCGCACAGCACTTGCAAACCTTTGAGTTCCGCCAGGTCCGTTAGCGAGGCCAGCGAATAGGTCCGCTTGGGTTCATAGGCGATTTGATAGATGAGTTTTTGTTCGACTTCGATCGGCCCGCGTCGCAGCTTGACGAGCGTTTCTCCCTTCACACTCGTATGCCGCGCACGAACGCGGCGCGTGGCGACGAAGGTGATCGCTTCCGCCGAACCGAGATCGCGAAACAGCAGCGCCGGTTGTTGACGTGGGTTGGGCTGACCGCCGACGAGCGAAGTATCGGCGACCAGCCCTTTGATCTCGGCCACCGTGGGCGAGAGCTCCACATTGTCGGCAGGTTGCACAGCGATGCTCGCCGGCGCCGACGTATCGACCTGCGGCCTAGGCAAGGAAAAACGGACCGTGTCCGCCTCAGCAGTCAACGGCTGATGGGCTTCGATGCGAAACGTCAATTCTGCTTTCGCGGGGTCGAGCTGCGCGAGTGGCAAGATCAGAGTGGGGCTGCCATCCGCCGGCGGCAACGGTTGTTCGGCAGCGTTTTCGCCCAAGATGCGGTCGATTTTCCAACCGGCCAGGTCGAGGTTGGAAGAAGTCGCCTTCGGACCGCGGATACGAAAGCGAAAGCTGGCCTCCAGTCGCAACTGTGTGGCATCGACAAAAACCTGATACTGCGGTTCGACCGCAATCCGCGTGGGCCGCGGTGTGACCACGAGTTTCAATTCGAGCGGCTGCTTGAAGTATTCAAACCTGGCGACCGGGCGACCGCTGGTAACCGGCGTTTCCGACAATTCCACGCGGCGGGACGAGCCTTCGTCTGCCCAGTTGAGATTCCAATCCCCCTCGACCAGAAAATCGATCGTCCCCCGTTGTCGCTGCGCACCGAGCACGTCGAAGCGGGCGGGCTTCACGGCGGCATCACTGACAGAAGCAGTGACTTCTTGCTCTGCCAGCAGGCGAATTTCCACGGGACCCGCCGTGGGACGATCGAATACGACGTCCACGGTTCGGCCGTTCGTTTGGCTTACAGCGCCGTCGGCCATCACGGCGGTGTAGCCCGTGGCCGGCGCGGGAACGAGTAACATGCCCGGCGGCAAGCGGACGGCGATGGTTTCCATCGGCTTGCTCAGTGAGCGGAGCTTAAGGCGGGCTTCGGCGCTGATTCGACTGCGGCTCTCTACGCGGACAATGATCTCGCCGGTGGCTTCGAGCATCGGCTTCGCGGCGGGCGACAAGGCGCGGCCCGCCTGCCAGGAGATTTGCAAGTCGCCGGTCGGACCGACGACCTGGATTTCGGTTTGATCGCCCGACAGGGTCTTGGTGGACAGTATTCCTTCCGAACTATTTCGCAAGCTAGCCGCAACCTGAGCCAGCGGGACTCGCAGGCGAACCGCCGATTCTGTCGCTCGCGGCAAACTCAACTGCAGGCGTCGTTCCAGGCTGGCATCGACCACAGGAACCGCCAGATGCAACTGAATTTGATGCGGCTTGCCCTGCCCCTTCAGCCATAGCAGATATCCTCCGCCCTCTCCGACGACGCTCAGCACGTGCTCTCCCGGCCCTTGATACTTCGCGGCTGCGAGCAACGCACTACCACCGAATCGAAGCGGCACGCGGACCCAGCCATCTTGCCGGACGCGAATGGTTAGCACCGCCTGCAAATCGGCCGTCGCCCCGTCGGCTTGGCCGGTCAGGGTCAGCGAGTCGATGGCGAACGCTGGTGGCGGCGGGGGGAGCAGTCCCTTTTGAATCTGGATGAGCTTTTCGAAATCCTCAAACGTGAGCCCAATCACGGGGACGAGATTCCCTTTACTATCGCGCAGTAAATAGGTGTCTAGTTCGCTCGCGGGGGGCGCTGGGGGGCCTAGTGGCGGTGAGATTTTTTTCGGCGGCGGAGCATCGTCAGCCGGCTGTGCGGTGACTTGTTCAGCGGGAGTCGTGGCAAGCGGTTGGGCGCAGACGGGCTTCCCGAAACTCGCCCACAGGAGCAGGCCATACGCAAGTTGGCGAAAGGTCGTAATGCCGAACAAGGCGAATCGCACCAGCGGCGTTTCCCATTACACGAACTGACAAGCGTTAGAAACGCAAAGAGATGCGCACAGTCCCCAGTTTAACTGGTGAGAGGCGCGGGACAACCAAGCGCGGGGGAATCTTGGGGGAAGGGGCGAGGGATCAGGGGTCGGGGATCAGGGGTTGTTGATTGTTCCTGACTTCTGACTCCCGACCTCCCGACCTCCTGACCTCCTGACTTCCTGACTTCCTGACCTCCTGACCTCCTGACCTCCGACTCCTCCCCGTCACCAGAAAAATCCGAAAATTCCTGCCGAGGAAGGGAACGATTCCGAACTTTCCTGCGTCTGAATGTTGTTTTGTAGGCTTCGTCCGCTTACGATGGATGCTTGTCGTAGGGCGCTTGGCAGATGGATGGGGAGCGCCCACCAGCGGAAAACGTTGATTCATCCCAACCTTGGGGCGTGCCGGAACGCGTCACAGGGTTTGAGTCGCCGTATGGTTGGACACAATCTTCATGCAATCGGCAACTTCTCCACGAGATCAGGCACTCGCGTTACGCAAAAAGCGACGCGCGAATAAACCGCGCCGTCGGCGCATTTTTTTTGAAGTGCTCGAAGCCCGCACGGTTATGGCGCCACTGGGTGCCTTTCCGGACGACACGGGCGAATACATGCTCGGCGATGTGCTCGTCACGGTGGTGCTGATGGAGTCGGATCCGTCGCTGCCGGGCGCTGATTTCAATTCGGAAGATTGGAACGCCACCACAATTAGTGCCGTGCAGGGCAAGGTGCAAGCCGGGATGGATTGGTGGAAGCAAACACTGACCAGTTCGAACGAGTTTTACAATAACCCCGCTCTGCCGCTGCTGAATTTTAAGTACGACTGGACGTGGGCGCTGGACCCGGCCGAGACGTTGTACGAACCGATTAATCGTTACTCGTCCGCCCACGAATTGTGGATCAATGACTTTCTAGACCGGCCCGACGTTAATTTCGCACAGTCGCTGGATATCTACAAAGACGTCAAGGCGTTCAACAATTTTCAGCGCGAGCGGCATCATACGGATTGGGCGTTCACCATTTTCGTGGTGAACAGCACCAACGACACCGACGACTTCTTCCCGCTCAATCCTTCGCCGGCTCCCGACGAAGTGAATTACCGCGGAGCGTTTGCGTTTCTCGGCGGGCAGTTCCTGGTGATTCCATCGGATCGCCCGGCGATGACCTTCGCCCATGAGACGGGTCACATTTTCTATGCACTCGACGAATACTCGACGGGCCATTCCTATTCGCAACGTTCGGGTTATTACAACACCCAGAACACGAATGGCGCCAACGGAAATCCCACGCCAAACTTTTTGTCCGTGCAACAGCCCAGCATCATGGCCACGGGTTCGGGACAGACAACTGCCTGGCTGAATCATGTTGCTTCCGATTCTTCGAAATCCGCCATCGGTTGGCTCGATTCGGACGGCGATGGCGTGATGGACGCGCTCGATGTGCCCTTCTCCTTGAAGGGCTCCGGTTCATACAATCCTGCCGCCGGTCAATACAAGTTCACGGGTACGAGCAGCGTGCGGACGTCGGCCAACCGGAACACGTTCGGCGGCCAGAACACGAACGTCATCTACAACGATATTTCGATCAACAAGATTCGCCGGGCACAATATGCCTTGGATGGCGGCGCCTGGAACACGATCGCTGATTTTGCAAATACACCCACCACGGCCGCCCTTGATTTGACGATCAATGGCATTGGGACTGGCGCCCATACGATCAAGATTCGCACGATCGATACCCGCACCGGCGCCACTTCGGAAGAATTCATCGGCACCATTAACCCTGCCAACGAGGCTACTCCGCCGCAGGTTACGTCGGGCGGCAACAGCCTTGCGGGTTTTGCTTTTAGCGATGCCAACGCCAATGGTGATTGGGATACGGGCGAAACGGTTCTCACTGGCTGGACCGTGGAACTGCGGAACATCGACGATGGATTGCTGACGCTCGCCCAAACGATCGAACCCAGCGATTTCTCTGAAAACGCCTTACTGAATACGATCAAACCCGGTATCACGCTGAGCGCGGTGGGCGCGACCGCGGGCGGCGACCTGGTCATGGCGCGAACCAGCATTCGCAGCGGCGTCGGCAAGGTCTTCTATGCGGGAAGCACCGCCAACGAGACCTTCGCTTCCATTCGTAATGCCAATGGAACTGCGCTCTCCGTCGATCGCCGTTTGAAGATCAGTCTCGGCGCTCCCGTGACGAACGTCAGCCTCAAAGCCGTCAGTGCTGCCGTCGGCAGCGGGTCCAGCAGCGTCGGCCGGCTGGAAGCTTACGATATCAACAACAATTTGATCGGTCGCTACACCACGAGCGCCCTGGGCGCCGGTCAGAGCGAAGTGATGACCATCACTCATGCGGCCGCTGATATTAAGTATGTAATTGCCAGCGGCCATCTCGAAACCGAGGTGCTGTTCGATAGCCTGGTGGTTGGGCCGGCGACTTCCACTAAAACAGGTGTCGATGGCAGCTTCTCGCTCGGGGCTCTGCCCCCGGGCACTTATGACCTCAAGGTCGTGGCTGCCCCCAATTACATTGCGACAAACCCGGACAACGCGCGGATGTCGGTCACGGTGCCCGCCAATGGCGCCGGACCGACGAACTTGTATTTCGGTTTCCAGTTCGGCGGCAATCCTTGGCACAATCTGCCGGAACCGTTGAACGTTAACGCAACCGGAGGAATCTCGGCATTTGATGCGTTGCTCATCATCAACTTCATCAATCTAAATCCCACGACGCCGGTTCTGGTGGCTTCCGAGGCGCAGCCTGGCTTATATATCGATGTCAATAACGACAATCGTTGCACTGCATTTGATGCATTGGCGATCATCAATTATTTAAATCTTTACGGTTCGACCGGTTCGGGTGCGGCCCCGGAACGCCGGGAGCTTGTAAAGCCGACTCCAGTGCAGCCGACCACCTCGCCTCCCATCGAGGACGCTGGTGAATCGAACGGCGCAGCTGGCGTAGTTGCTCAGACAGCCGATGAATACTTCGCCAGGTTTCCAATTCACATTTCTCAAATCATCAAAGACACGAACATCGACATCACCGACGACGTCGATGCGGGGCCCATCGATCTGGTAACGAATGTAGAATCAGGCGACGAACATTTCGAGTTGCCACTACTGACCGCCGCAGCCACCAATCGCGTGAACGAAGTCGTTAGCAATCTCCGCTCGTCGAACTTGGGGCCGGTTGCGAACCGCGTATCGGCCGTGATCGCTCCGCTCCTGAATCGACTCCGAGAGTTGCAACCAAGTCACGAAGATTCGGAAGACGAGAGCCTGGCTCGACCTCGCGCTACCACCGCCAGACAGCGAGTGAATCAGTTGCTTGAATTGCTCGCGCACGATCTGAGCGAATTGGTTGCCACCCGCGAGAGACTCCCGCGGAATCCAGGGTCGTAATTCAGGGTAGCGCCAACCAGCATGTGTGGCCGTTTCACTCTGCG
Organism: Anatilimnocola sp.; assembly: GCA_043744755.1. GTDB lineage: Bacteria > Planctomycetota > Planctomycetia > Pirellulales > Pirellulaceae > Anatilimnocola. Next base: position 581 of record JAYTUF010000848.1, on the reverse strand, counting down.
CACGCCGAGGACTCTGCTTAGCCAGCAGTTCTTGTTCGATCTGCACGCGGCCGAAGTCAGCCTCGCCGCCGCGGATGCAGCGCAGGGCCTTGCGGCGGACGAAAGTTATCTCGCTCAGCCCCGCTACAACATCGCTCCCACGCAAGCCGTTGCCGCCGTGCGCAAAGACAGCGACAACATCGCGCGGCAACTTGTTTGGCTCCACTGGGGCTTGATCCCCTCCTGGGCCAAGGACGCCAAGATCAGGTCCGGCACCATCAATGCCCGCAGTGAATCCGCCGCGGAGAAACCCGCCTTTCGCAGCGCCTTCAAGTCTCGCCACTGCTTAATCTTGGCCGATGGCTATTTCGAATGGATCGCCGACGGCAAACGGAAACTGCCCATCTACTATCACCGCCGCGACGATCAGCCCTTCGCAATGGCCGGCCTCTGGGAGTCGTGGCCCGGCCCCGACCGCAGCTTCGCCGCGCCGCTGGAAACGGGGACCATCCTGAGTAGAGTCGAGAAGTGGCGCGGTGGTTTAGGTGCGGCCTATCATGTTGGCTGGCTCTTTCGTTTGCCAGTGCCTCACTAGCCTCACC